>NZ_JBLYZI010000001.1:0-159443 GCF_057680865.1 Endozoicomonas sp. Z74 | reverse complement strand
GTGGTTAAACCCTGCCACTTTCAAGTAAGTTTTTGGTGGATTATCCACCAAAAATTGCAGGGGCTAGGCTGCTTTTGCGATCCCAAAAGATGAATTTATCAAATAGCTGGGGTTGTTCGCACCTTCCTTAGTGAACCAATATAAGAACTCCCTTGGAGTTTCTATGCTGAACGAAGCATTATACGAGTGCCTGGTGGATGTGGGCGCTAATGAAGAAAAGGCTAAACGGGCCGCTTCCGAAAATGATAAGTTGAAGCAGCTGTGCCAGGATGTGATGGATCTGCGCAAAGGCCAGGCAGAGATGTATCGTCAGACCGCTCAGATGAATGAACGGCTGATCGATATTGAAGCCCTGGCGCGGGTTCTGCTTCAGCGTCAGGAGAAAACCGATAAGGAGATTGTTGGAATCAAACAGGATATCTCTGACTTGAAACAGGAAGTTACTGAAACCAAACAGGCGGTCTCCGGTTTGAAACAGGAAGTCACTGGAATCAAACAGGACATCTCCGATTTGAAACAGGAAGTCACTGGTATCAAGGGAGAGGTTTCTGAAATAAAAGGAATGCTGCAAATACTGCTGGACCGGGGTTAATCCCGGTCCTTTCGAACAGCGATGAAACAGTGGCTTCCCATGAAGGGAAGGTATTTGGGAACACTACTCGTAATAGGCGATTCCACCTTCCACATCCTGGCGGATAACCGTGCCAGAGTCTGATGTCAGTATTTCAGCAGCCTGCTCCAGTGAGCCGATAGCAGCCATTTTGCCCCCGTTACGGACAAACTGAACCACCGCTTCGACCTTCGGCCCCATGGAACCGGAGGCAAAGTCGTATTTATCCATGGCTTCAGGGGTTGCATTGCGGATGTTTCTGGAATCCGGGTGGCCAAAACGGGTCGCTACTGCTGGCACGTCGGTGAGAATCAAAAAGGCATCCGCTTCAATGCCTTCGGCCAGCAGTCGGGAAGAGCGGTCTTTATCAATCACCGCTTCTACGTTCTCCAACTGGCCCTCAGGGGTGCGGGTGACCGGCACACCGCCGCCGCCACCGCAAATCACGGTTATGTCATCGGCAGAAATCAGGTGCTTCAGGGAAGGCAACTCCAGAATCTCTTCAGGCATGGGGGACGGCACCACCCGACGGAAGTATTCACCATCGGCCTTGATCACCCAGTCCTGATGGACTTTCAGCAACTCATCGGCCTGCTCGCGGGTGTACACCGGCCCAACAAATTTATCCGGGCTGGAAAATGCCGGGTCGGCCTTATTGACCACGGTCTGGGTCGATACCGTACAGATTTTATGACCTGGCATCTGGTTGCGCAGCTCCTGCTCAAACATAAAGCCGATCATTCCCTGAGTCTGGGCACCCAGTGCATCCAGAGGATAAGGTTCCACCGCTTTATAGGCATCATTCATTAACGCCAGTAATCCCACCTGGGGACCATTGCCGTGTGTCAGAATAACCTGGTGGTGTTTGGCGATCCGGGCAATGGATTCTGCCGCTTTGCGGATATTTCTGCGCTGGGTTTCACATTCAAGGGGTTCTCCACGTTGCAGGATTGCGTTTCCACCCAGGGCAATGACAATTCTCATGACGATATTCCAGTAAAAGTCGTTTTAAATAATGAATAATCTCTTTAATAAACATGCCTTCAGAAGTGCCCGTCTGAACATTCGGTACTGCAACGAAAGCGAAAGGTTAAACACAACCGGCAAAACCCGGAATTAAACAATCAACAGATCCCTTCTATCGGGTACAGGAATAAACCAGACGTCCATCAACGTATGTCCGGTAAATATTCCGGTCATCCCCGAGCGTCATTAAGACAAACAGTTTTTCATCCAGTGTTTTCGAATTATCCCACCGCAACTGCTGCACCTGGGTAGCCACCGGATCCAAAACCACAAAATCCGCTTCCTTGCCAATATCAAAGTTGCCAATACAGTGATCCAGATAGAGGGAATGCGCTCCCCCAAGAGTTGCCCGGTAGAACCCTTCAATGGCCGGCAGTTTTGCCTTCTGCAACTGAACTACCTTGTAGGCTTCATTCAGGGTTTCAAACGTATTTAAAGAAGTTCCGGCCCCGACATCCGTACCCATCCCAACCCGTACACCGTTGTCAGCAGCTCTGCGGTAATCAAACAGACCACTGCCCAGATACATATTGGAGGTAGGGCAGAAGGCCACCGAAGACCCGGTTTCCTCCATCACCTGCCACTCCTGGTCAGTCAGGTGCACACAGTGGGCATATACCGAACGTTCACCGGTCAGACGATAGTGGTTGTATACATCCAGGTAACCATCATGATCCGGATAGAGGGATTTAACCCATTCAACCTCATTCAGGTTTTCCGACAGATGTGTCTGGACATAGGCATCCGGAAATTCTTCCCACAGCTCCATGGCCTTTTCCAGCTGTTCCGGGCTGGAGGTGGGGGCAAACCGGGGGGTAATGGCATAGAGCAGTCGATTGCGCTTGTGCCACTTCTGCAACAGTCGCCGGGAGTCCCGATAACTGCTTTCCGGGGTATCCAGCAGCCCTTCCGGGGCATTGCGGTCCATCATGACCTTGCCGGCAATCACCCGCATATGGCGGCGGTCACACTCTTCAAACAGCGCATCCACAGACTCCGGATGGACGCTGCATAACACCATGGCAGTGGTCGTGCCGTTTTTCAGCAGCTCCTTGACAAACAGGCCCGCCATTTCATCCGCATAGCGTTTATCCCCGTACTTCATTTCCGTTGGGAAGATGTAAGTGTTCAACCACTCCAGCAGCTGCTCCCCATAGGCTCCGATGATCTCCATCTGTGGGAAGTGGATATGGGTATCCACAAAGCCCGGTACCACCAGTTTCCCCCGGTAATCACAAATGCGCAGCCCTTCCGGGAGCATATCCCTGCCCTGCTCCCAGGGACCCGACCAGGCCACTTTGCCCTGATCAATAATCAGCAGGCCATCGCTGATGTAACGCAGGTTTTCCTCAAGCGCCTTCGGGTCACTGACCACCTGCTGAATATCCAGCAGTGTCCCCCGCACAGCTTTTACGGTATTGGAAAATCTCATAATGGTCTGCTCCTGCAGTTATCATTTAGTTCGTTCCGGTTTTCGCCTGGCTCCCCCGCCCCTTCGAGGGAACTTTTAATCGTTATAAATAAGCCTCAATCAGTCGTTTTTCGCGCCATCAACAGTTCGAATGTAATTGGCCCGTTCAAACGCTTCGGGGTTCGCTACCGACTTCTGGCTCATCAGCCCCCGCATTTCCTCAAGGGAACCGAAATCCCGCTGCTTCAGCCAGACTTCCAGCCCCTTTCTCAGGACCGAAACATAGTCCGCACCATTGCTGATCAGGGCTGAAGCCAGCATCACGGTGTCAGCCCCGGCCAGCAGATACTTGATGATATCTTCATGGTCATAGGCACCGGACGTCGCCGCCAGAGACGCTTTCACCTGGCCGTGCAGCACACTCACCCAGCGCAGGGGAATCCCGATATCTCCCGCTTTACTGATAGGCCATGAAGGCTCCACCATCATGGTCTTGAGGTTAAAGTCCGGCTGCAGCATGCGGTTGAACATAACCAGCCCATCGACGCCTATTTCATCGAACTGCCGGGCCATGTGCCCAAAAGCACTGAAGAACGGATCCACCTTCAGGGCCACAGGAATAGTGACACTGTTTTTTACCCGCCGGGCCACGTCCAGATAGAGCGCTTCCACTTCCCGCCCGGAAATATCCAGGGAGGGCGGGTTGTAGTAGATATGCAGCTCAATGGCGTCAGCCCCTGCCTGTTCAATCTGCCGGGCATAGTCCACCCAGCCCCCTTCCGAGCAACCGTTCAGGCTGGCAATCACCGGTATATCCACAGAGGCTTTTACCTGACGGATCGTGTCCAGATAGGTCTGGGCGCCACGCTCCAGCGTCAGGCCAGCGGGCAGAAACGTAGACGCCTCGGCAAAGGAGTCATTGCGGGACAGGGCGATCAGCTCTTCCTCTTCCTGCTCCCGGCGAATCTGCTCTTCAAACAGTGAGGGCAGCACCACTGCGCCGATACCAGCCGCTTCCAGGCGCTGAATACTGCTGCCGGTTGACGTTAATGGGCTGGCGGCCGCAATCAGCGGGTTTTTCAGGCTCAGCCCCATGTATCGGGTGGTTAAATCCATGGTCGTTATCCTCACCGGGAGCACCGCAGTGCTCCCCTCTCAGTATCTTTAAAAATGCAGCCACTGGACTTCTGTACGTGTTTTCATGTTGAGGGCCGGGGCTGCATTTTCAGCTCAGGGCTGCTTAATGAACCGCCGACGCCTTTTCCGGTACAAAGTCCATGGCGTTGTGCGTGGCCATTTCTTCGTAAACCCCCCATTTCCGCTCAATCACCTGCTGTGCCTCATCCAGGATCTGTTCCGCTTCCTCGGGGCAGGCAATCTTCAGTGCCCGGTAACGGACTTCTCCACGGATGTAGTCTCTCAGGGACACACTGGGCCTCAGGGAATCGAGCATAAAGGGGTTGTCCCGCTGATCGGATCTGGCCGGGTTATAGCGGAACAGGGGCCAGTGTCCAGAATGGACTGCCAGGCGCTGCTGTTCCATGCCGTGGGTCATGTTTATGCCATGGGCAATGCAATGAGAGTAGGCAATCACAATGGACGGCCCGGGCCAGGCCTGTGCTTCGCGAATCGCCTGAAGCGCCTGCTGGGGGTTGGCCCCCATGGCGATCCTGGCCACATAGACATTGCCATAGGCGATGGCCTGAAGGGCCACATCTTTTTTCGCTGACCGCTTGCCCGCAGCTGCAAACTTCGCCACTGCCCCCAGTGGAGTCGATTTGGAAGCCTGGCCACCGGTATTGGAATACACTTCCGTATCCATCACCAGCACATTGACATTGCGGCCACTGGCCAGTACATGATCCAGTCCTCCTGAACCGATGTCGTACGCCCAGCCATCACCGCCGACAATCCAGACGACCCTGTCCAGCAGACGATCGAGAATCACCCGCAGGTTATCTGCTTCCAGGGTATGGATACCAGACAGTTTCTCACGTACCTGTTCCAGTCGTTCGCGCTGCCGGTGAATCTCCGTATCATTGGTCTGGGCAGCCTCAAGGATACCGTCCACCAGCTCACTGCCCAGCTGCTCCCGGAACGACTCCAGCTGCAGCCTGGCCTGCCCGGCCTGGTGGTCACTGGAAAGCCGGAAGCCAAAACCAAACTCGGCGTTGTCTTCAAACAGGGAGTTCGCCCAGGCGGGTCCCCGACCTTCTGCATTCCGGGCCCAGGGGGTGGTGGGCAGGTTACCACCATAGATGGAGGAGCAACCAGTGGCATTGGCCACCAGCAGACGGTCACCGGATAACTGGGAAAGCAACTTGAGATAAGGCGTTTCCCCACAACCGCTGCAGGCACCGGAAAACTCAAACAGCGGCTCAAGAAACTGAACACCACGGACGGTGGAGAAATCCACCTGACGCCGGTCGTTCACTGGCAGGGATTCAAAGAAGGTCAGGTTCTGCTTTTCGGTTTCCAACAGCAATGGCTGCTTGCTTTCCATATTCAGGGCACGGTAACCGCTCTTTTTGGGATGACGCACAGGACAGGCTTCCACGCAGAGGCCACAGCCCGTGCAATCTTCCGGATACACCTGCAGTGTATACCGGGTTTCCGGAAAGCCCCGGGCACTGATGGGGGCACTGCGGAACGACTCCGGCGCGCCATCCAGACTGGCTTCATTATAGAACCGGGCCCGGATCGCGGCGTGGGGGCAAACTATGCTGCAGTTGCCGCATTGTATGCACTGGCTCTCATCCCACAGGGGAATCTGCAGGGCAATATTCCGCTTTTCCCAGCGGGTGGTGCCACTGGGCCAGGTGCCATCCACCGGGATCTGGCTCACCGGTATCAGATCCCCCTCACCACTGATCATTCTGGCGGTGACGTCCCTGACAAATCCGGGAGCACCTTCTGCAACCACTGAGGGTGCCTCACCGTCCATCACCCTGGATGCATCCGCTTCAGTTTCACCCGGAACCACCACCGGATGCAGGTGTTCCAGGGCATGATCCACCGCCCGGAAATTTCGCTCTACGACATCCGCACCTTTGCGGCGGTAGGTCTTTTCAATCGCGCCCTTGATCCTCTCAATGGCCTCATCCCGGGGCAGAACCCCGGAAAGCGCAAAGAAACAGGTCTGCATAATGGTATTGGTCCGATTACCCATACCCACAGCCTGGGCAACCGAAGACGCATCAATCACATGAACCTGGAGTTTTTTCTCCTGTATCTGCCTCTGAACACGTCCGGGCAGGTGTGACCAGACAGCATCCGGGCCATAGGGACTGTTCAGAAGAAAGACACCGCCCGCTTCAATATTGCCCAACACATCGGTTCGTTCCAGGAAATTGAACTGGTGACAGGCGACAAAACTGGCCGATTGAATCAAGTAAGGCGCTTCGATGGGCTGCTGACCGAAACGCAGGTGCGATACCGTCTGGGATCCGGACTTTTTGGAGTCATAGACAAAATAGGCCTGGGCATTCAGCTCAGGGTCGCTGCCAATGATCTTCACCGAGTTCTTGTTCGCTCCCACCGTGCCATCCGCACCCAGGCCATAGAAGACAGCCCGGACGCTCTGTGGGTCCTCAATCACAAAGGAGTCGTCGTACTTCAGGCTGGAGTGGGTGACATCGTCGTGAATACCCACCGTAAAATGATTCTTTGGCTGCTCCTTCAACAGCTCATCGAAAACAGCCCTGACCATACCGGGAGTAAACTCTTTACTGGACAGCCCGTAGCGACCACCAATCACTCTTGGCATCCGCTTCACCTGATCATTCAGGTAGCCTTCCGTCAGTACGGTCACCACATCCTGGTAGAGAGGCTCGCCAGTGGCCCCAGGCTCCTTGGTCCGGTCAAGCACGGCAATCCCGGTAACAGACCCGGGCAGCGTCTGGAGAAAATGCTCTGCACAGAAGGGGCGATAAAGCCGAACCTGAATCATCGCCACCAGATCCTCTTCCGGAAGCGACCGGTTCAGGGCGTCAACGGTCATTCTGACGGTTTCGGCACCGGACCCCATCACCACGATGACCCGCCTGGCGTTATCGGGGCCATACCAGCTGAAGGGGCGATAATGGCGCCCGGTCAGAGCAGCAAACTTCTCCATGGCGGCTGCCACTGCAGCCGGTGTCGCGTCATAGAATGAGTTACAGCTTTCCCGGGCCTGGAAATAAACGTCCGGGTTCTGGGCTGTTCCACGGATCACCGGTTGTTCCGGGTTCAATGCACGACGACGGTGTTCCTGTACCAGCCGGTCATCAATCATGGCCCGGATGACCGAGTCCGGCAGCAGGGAAATTTTGTTGATCTCATGGGAGGTCCGGAAACCATCAAAAAAATGGATAAACGGTATCCGTGACTCCAGGGTGGCCGCCTGGGCAATCAGCGCCAGATCATGGGCTTCCTGAACCGAGCTGGCGGACAGCATGGCAAACCCGGTGCTTCTTGCCGCCATCACATCCTGATGGTCCCCGAAAATAGAGAGCCCCTGGGTGGCCAGGGAACGGGCCGCCACATAGAACACCGCAGGCGTCAGTTCACCGGCAATTTTGTACATATTGGGCAACATCAGCAGCAGGCCCTGGGAAGCCGTAAACGTCGTGGTGAGCGCTCCGGTCTGCAGGGAACCATGAACCGCCCCGGCAGCGCCTGCTTCACTTTGCATCTGGGCCACATGGGGCTTGCCACCCCACAGATTCACTTTGCCTTCAGCAGCCCACTGTTCCGCCAGCTCCGCCATGGTAGACGACGGTGTAATCGGATAGATAGCGCAGACTTCGTTGGTGCGGTAGGCCACATAGGCAGCCGCTTCATTACCGTCTATTGTGACACGGGAGACATGGGCGGGCTTTTCAGCGCTAACCTTCTCAGTAGATAGATGGCCGTTATCTTTGTTATGTTCAGTCATTAGCGCACCTCCTGCATTTCAATGGCATGGCAGGGACACTGCCGGTAACAGGCCATACAGCCAGTACAAAGGTCATAATTGATCTGGTAACCCAGCCCTTTGCCCAGCTTGGTAATGGCACCTTCAGGACAGGCACCGAAACAGCCATCGCACTCAAAACAGTTCCCGCAGGAAAAACAGCGGCTGGCCTCAAAACGCACCTGGGCTTCAGTAAGCCCACTGACCACTTCACTGAAATCGTTGCGCTGCTCTGGGCTCAGGGCGTCATGGTGCTGACGGTCCGCCTGGGTGCGATACCAGAGATTGAGTTCCCCGGGGTCCAGTAATGGCCATTTCCGGGGAGCACGCTTTTCCCCTCTCAGCCAGGCATCCATATGCCGGGCCGCCCTTTTACCATGCCCCACAGCGATGGTGGCAGTGCGGTCGGAAGGCACCATGTCACCTCCGGCAAAAACACCTTCACAACCGGTCATCATCCGCTCATCAATGCAGAGCGCCCCCCACTTATCCAGCTCCATGCCGGGTACCTTCTGCAGCACGGCCCGCTCAACATCCTGCCCCAGCGCCAGAATCAGTGAATCCACCTCCAGAGTCTCAAACCGGCCCGTGGGCTTTGGACGCCCATCGTCGCCAATCTCCATGATTTCCACCTGGAACTCAGAACCCTCGATATTCTGGATGGTCCGGAGCCAGTGAATGTTCACCCCTTCCGCTTCAGCCTCATCGGCTTCGAAGGTATGGGCAGGCATATGGTCCCGGTCACGGCGATAGATGATCATGGCTTCATCCACGCCCATTCTTTTGGCGGTCCGGGCAGCATCCATCGCCGTATTGCCTCCACCGTAGACTGCTACACGCCGTCCCAGTAAAGGCTTCTCCCCCATACCGGTCTCTCTCAGGAAGCTCACCGCATCCAGTACCTTGCCGGCATCCCTGGCGGGAATATCCACCTGTTTGCCAATGTGGGCACCAATGGCCAGATACACCGCATC
Source organism: Endozoicomonas sp. Z74 (assembly GCF_057680865.1). Lineage (NCBI taxonomy): Bacteria > Pseudomonadati > Pseudomonadota > Gammaproteobacteria > Oceanospirillales > Endozoicomonadaceae > Endozoicomonas > Endozoicomonas sp. Z74. Next base: position 150,489 of record NZ_JBLYZI010000001.1, on the reverse strand, counting down.
AAACTGCCCCGCCTCTCTCTCTGCCAGCAGGTCATTCACCCGGTGATTCAGGGTCAGGGTGATCCCCATGGATTCAATGCGCCGGATTTCCGCGGCCAGTACGTCCCGGGGCAAGCGGTAAGCAGGAATACCAAACTGCATCATGCCACCGGCAACCGGCGCCGCATCGCGGATTTCCACCTGATGCCCCAGCAGCCTCAGGTGATAAGCGGCCGTCAGGCCCGATGGTCCAGCCCCCACCACCAGAATTCTTTTTCCGGTGTCGGCTTTCGGCAGCGGCATTGGCCAGTCCTGCTCAATGGCCCGGTCCCCCAGAAACCGCTCGATGGAGTGAATACTAACACCGTCGTCCACCTGCACCCGACTGCATCCTCCCTCACAGGGGTGATAGCAGATCCGGCCATGGGTTGCCGGTAAGGGGTTGTTGGCCATAAACCGCAACCAGGCTTCCTGAAAACGACCCGCCTGGACCAGTGCCAGTGCCCCCTGGATATCATTCCCCGCCGGACAGGTGTGATTACACGGCGGCAACGAGTTCTGGTAAACCGGCTTTCGGGTCACCACCGGTCCTGTCCCCTGAACGGGTCGGGTACCGGGTGGTTGAGTCATATCCAGGCTATTCATGGCTACTCCTATTCTGGCCAGTGGCTGTCACAGTTTCATCAGCCTTCGGCCATCCCGTCCTGCCAGGGCATCACCCCATCCAGGACTGATTACAACTGAAAATTACGGAGCCCCCTGAAGCTGCTGCTCCACTTGCGGCTCCGGTTGCTTCTCTCTGAAAATCTGATTAAGGACCACGGCGGTCAATCCACCGGTGGTGATGCCTGACTCCATGGTCATGCGGAGGAACTCCGGCAAGGTATCGAGCATTTCCGGCCGAACCGTCACGGTCACTCCGGCAGTAACGCTGACTGCAACAATGACCGCATTGCGTTCATCCAGTCCCACCCGCGCCAGAATCCGGATACCGGCCGAGATAATCATGCCGAACATCAGCACCCCTGCCCCACCCAGCACCGGTGAGGGAATGGTGACAATCAGGGCAGACAGTTTCGGAAACAGCCCCACCCCGATCAGCAGGGCTCCGGTCAACGCCACTACAAAACGACTGGCGACGCCGGTTATGGCGACAATGCCCACATTCTGGCTGAAGGAGGCCATGGGCAGAGCACCGAAAAATGCAGAAAATGAGCTGCCCAGGCCATCACAGAGCAACCCACGGGCCAGCCGGGGGCCGGTCATTTCCGTTTTTCCCACCTCGCTCAGGGCCAGGAAGTCGCCGGTGGACTCCATCAGCACCACCAGATAGGCAATGCTCATCCCGACAATGCCGGTCACGGGAAACGTCAGGTCAAACGGCATAAACGCGGGCAGTGACACCCAGCTCGCCTCACGCACCTGGGTGAAGTCCACCATTCCCGCAGCAACAGAACCGAGATAACCAAGAATAATGCCAATCACAATGGAACCTGCTTTCACCAGCCCGGTTCCCTTACGATTCACCACCACGACCACCGCGGCCACCAGCAGCCCGGTGACCAGATGGGAAACCTCTGCATACTGCTCACTGCCGGGCCGTCCTCCAGCAAACCAGTCCGCTCCCACGGGAACCAGAGAAACACCGATCATCAAAATGACAATGCCCGACACCAGTGGTGGAAACAGACTGCGCACCTGCTTCATACAGAAACTGCCCAATATCACCACCAGGGAACCCACCAGCGCCGAGCCAAGTACCCCTGACATACCGTACTCACGGGCGATGGACATGGAGACCGCAACAAACGCAAAACTGGTGCCCATCACACATGGCAGCCGGATACCGACCGGCCCGAGCCCCATACACTGAATAATGGTGATCACCCCCGAGCAGAGCAGCGTGGCACTGATCAGGTGGACAATCATGCCCCCCTCAAGTCCTGCATAGTTCCCGACAATCAATGGCACAGCGACAATACCGCCAAAAGCGGCCAGCAGGTGCTGAGTTGCCAGGATCATTGAGGTACCCAGCGGCGGCTTCTCTTCAACGGCGTAGAATGACTTCATGGTGGCTCCCCCTGCCCTTTCTAAACCTTTTCAATGTTCTTCAGTGAGTGGTTCATCGGCGACACCCTGCATTGTCAAGACGCAGGCTCTGCCCCGGTTAAATTCGATGTCTCTGGTTCCGGCTCTGGTTCCGCTTTAAACAGTTGGTTCAGCAGCACTGCCGTCAGGGCGCCGGTGGTAATCCCTGATGAAAAGCTCACCTGAAAGAAAGAAGGCAGATAGCTGAGAATGTCCGGCCGGGTCGTGACCGCAAGGCCGGCGGTAATACTGACGGCAATAATGACGCTGTTGCGTTCGTTCAGATCCACCCGGGAGAGCATTTTGACCCCGGCGGAAATGATCATGCCGAACATAATGATGCTGGCTCCCCCCAGCACCGGTTGGGGAACGGTCACAATCAGAGCTGCCAGTTTCGGAAACAGCCCGGCCAGCATCAGCAGAACACCGGTCAAAGCCACCACAAAACGACTGGCGACGCCGGTAATGGCTACAATGCCCACGTTCTGGCTGAAAGAAGAAAAAGGGGTAGTGCCGAACAGAGCCGCCAGGGCACTGCCCAGCCCATCACAGAGAATGCCCCGGGACAGTCGTTTACCAGTCAGCTCACAGTGGCTGACTTCACTCAGGGCCAGAAAATCACCGGTGGATTCCATAATAGTAACCAGGTATGCCACTCCCATGCTGATCACACCTGTGATGGGAAACGTCAATTCAACAGGAAGCAGCGTAGGAAGACGCAGCACTGGAGCAGTGGCAATGGGGCTGAAATCCACCTGCCCCAGAAATGTGCTGAGCAGATAACCCATTGACATGCCAATCACAATGGCACCGCTTTTAAACAGCCCGGAACCTTTCCGGTTAAGGGCGATCACCACAATCGCCACCAGAATGCCAACCATCAGATGGGTCAGACGACCATAGTGCTCGCTGCCGGGCAGCCCGCCGGCAAACCAGTCAGTGCCCACTGGCACCAGGGAGACACCAATCATCAGAATGACGGTGCCAGACACCACAGGGGGAAACAGTTTGCGAACATGCCCCATAAACTGACTGCCGATGATCATCACCAGTGAGCCTCCCAGGGCAGAACCGAGAATGCCGGACAGTCCGTACTGCTGGCCGATGGCAATGGAGACCGCCACAAAGGTAAAGCTGGTCCCCATGACACAGGGCATCCGGATGCCCGCTGGCCCCAGCCCCAGGCACTGGACGATGGTGATCAGGCCTGAAACCAACAGTGCTGCGCTGACGATGCTGACCATTGTGCCCTCACCAAGACCAAGCACTCCGCCAACCACGAGTGGTACGGCAATGATGGCGCCAAAAGCGGCCAGCATGTGCTGCAGGGCCAGGATCAATGAGGTTCCAAAGGGTGGACGGTCTTCAACAGCATAAAACGATTTCACAGCAGCTCCCTTCCCGGGGGGAAACCCTCCAGGCTGATGGTTTGGCAGTGGATTCAGTTATTTCTGTGCTTCCCCTTCTCCCCGTCAGATAGAGGAGAAGGAGAAGCGATTGCGCTTTACAAAACGCCTTCTTTCAACGCGCGGAGCATTTTCTCCGGAGTGATATGCCAGTCCCTGACCCAGACACCAGTGGCGTCGTGTATGGCTGAGGCAATGGCTGGTGCCGCGGCATTGACGCTGATTTCAGAGACAGACTTGGCTCCGAAAGGTCCAACCGGGTCATCGCTGGGTACCAGGAAGGCCTTGAAGTCTTCCGGAAGGTCACCCACCATCGGCGCACCATAATCCGCAAAGTTAGCGTTCACTACCCGACCCTGGTCGTCATACTCGACGGCTTCCTGAAGGGTGTGCCCGATGGCTCGCATGCTGGCGCCGTATATCTGCCCCAGTGCCAGCTCCGGATTGATGGGCGTTCCACAATCCAGCAGGGCGTGGAATTTGCGCAGACTGACCTTGCCGGTGCGGGTATCCACGGCCACTTCCGCAAAGTTCGCCCCGTAAGGGAAAGCAAACTCACTGGTGATAAAGCTGCCCTGCCCCATCAGCTGGCCACAGCCAGTGCCACTTTCGGCATAGTGGGCAATTTCACCAAAGCCAATGCTCTTCTTGCTGCCTTTCACCTGGCCGGGATACTCAAGCGTCAATTCTGCTTCCGGTTCTTCCAGCAGGTGAGCCGCAGTCTTCAGAATCTTGCTGCGAAGATCTTCAGCGGCCAGTTTGGCGGCATTACCGGAGAAGCAGGTGCCACTGGATGCGTAGGCTCCCTTGTCAAACAGACAATGATCGGTATCGCCGGACACCACATGAATATCATCCAGCTCCGTGCAGAGCACTTCAGCGGCCAGCTTGGCAACCACCGTATCCAGCCCGGTACCGATATCCGCACCACCGGAGTGAACAATCAACGTGCCATCGGATGCCAGCTTGATCCAGGCGTTGGCCTGGTCAATGTCCGGAATACCGGACTTCTGTTGCATGGTGGCAATGCCGCGGCCAATTTTGATATGAGGATTATCCTGCTCTTCCTTGGGCGTTCCCCAACCGAAGCTGGCGGCACCCTCTTCCAGAACCCGACCCAGGGCACAACTGTGGGCCACAGGCACTGAAGTGGGCAATTTACCTTCACCCACCTTGCCCAGCAGTTCGAGACGCTGACCTTCATGCACCCGGTTTTTCTCGATCATTTCCAGATGGTCAATCCCCAGGGCATCGGCCATTTCAGCCACGATCATCTGTACGGCAAAGTTGCCTTTCGGGCCGCCGTACCCCTGGTAAGCCCCGGTGGGAACGATGTTGGAATAGTAGGTATCCACCTTGAACCGCACATTAGGGCAGGGATACAGAGGCAGGGAGATGGCCGGAGCATTACAGGGCACGGTAAGGGAATGGTTGCCGTAAGGACCGGTATTGAAACGGAAGTTCACGTCAAAGGCGGTAATGGTGCCGTCTTTCTTCGCCCCCATTTTGATGTCAATCTCAGCCACATGACGGGTGGAAGTAGCAATGAACTCTTCTTCCCGGGTATGGCGGAACAATACCGGACGGCCCGTGGCGTGGGTGGCAAAGGCACAGACTTCCTCAACCAGAATGTCCTGCTTGGAGCCGAAGCCCCCTCCCAACCGTTCCTTGATCACATGCACTTTGTGCTGTTTGATCCCCAGCACAATGGCAATCTTGCGGCGGACATGCCAGGGCACCTGAGTGGCCGCACGCACCACAATGCGATCGCCTTCCATGTAGGTGTAGCAGAGGTGTTGCTCCGGCGGTAACTGCTGAGCCTGGCGGGACTGGTAACTCCGCTCAAGCACCACATCCGCTTCTGCAAATCCCTTATCAATGTCGCCTATTTCACCATGGCCCCGGGCAGCAATGTTTTTCCGGGGATCACCACCAAATGGGAAGTTAAAGTGAATCCGGCCGTCACGGGGGTCAGCGGTTTTATTCTGCTCTTCCAGGTCCTCCGGTGCACCAACTCCATAGGAAATCACACCGTTATGGACAATCGGTGCATCCTCCGCCATGGCCTCTGCAATAGAGAGCACCGGCTTAAGCACCTCATACTCAACCTTGATCGTCTTCAGGGCTGCTTCGGCCTGGGCTTCAGTCTCAGCCACTACCGCCGCTACACGATCCCCATAGTGACGCAGCTTCTGACCGAACATACGACGGTCCAGAGGGGAAGGTTCCGGTGCGGTCTGGCCACCAGGTGTGTAATAGACATCCGGGCAATTGCGATGGTCAAACACCGCCACAACACCGGGCATGGCTTCCGCTTCAGTGGTGTCAATGGAGGTGATATAGGCATGGGCATGGGGGCTGCGCAGCATCTTCAGGATGCAGGCCTCCGGAGCCACAAAATCCTCCACAAAGCAAGGTTCTGCCTTAATGGAACGGGTGGCATCCACTTTACCACCGGGCTTGCCCACCTGGCGGTTATCACCGGCAAAGGAAGGAATACTCTGGGCGATATACGCTTCATCGGCGATGCGCTGACGGGCAATCTCCACCGCATCAAACACCTGCTGATAAGCGCTCTCCCTCAGGAAGATGGACGACAATACATCTGTAATTTCAGTCCGGGAGGGGTTGGGGCTTCGTTTCAACAGATCGGTCATCAGCAGAGCCAGTGCCGGATCGTTATAACCGGACTGGATTACACCCGCATCAATCAGGGCAGACTGCACAGGGCTGAGCTTGCCGTATTCATTCAGTGACTCCGGAGTCATGACTTCCCGGCCTTCCAGCTGGGCAGCGATCAACAGGGAGGCATTGACTGAGCAGCCATCCAGAAGAATAGAGTCCGATCCCGCAAACCCGTAACCGTCATCGCTGTTACGGACGGAACGCATTCCCAGGCGCTTGAGCAGCACCTGAACATTTTCTCCGGCTTCGGCCTGAACCCGGGTCAATTTCCCATTGAGATGAAAAACAATTTCCATGATCAAAGACCCCGACCTTTAAACTCTTCTACCAGCTGTCCAACCAGGACACCGCTGATATGACGCTTGTATTCAGAACTGCCCAGCACATCCGATTCCGGGAAAACGGCATTAACAACCGCCTGCTCAACAGACTCACGACTCATGTCTTCGGATTCCTGACCGAGCTGGACCTCAACATCATGCAGTCGCACCGGCTTTTCCGCGACCCCGGCCAGGGCAATACCAAACTGCCGCTTGCCTTCGCTGACGGTCACCGCCAGTGCAGCATTGACAATGGGCAGACTGGCACTGCTTTTCGTCACTTTGACGGTATGGCAGAAAGCCAGGTTCTCTGGAACGATCACCCGGGTAATCAGCCCTTCCGGTGCCTGCTGCCAGGCCTCCACGGTCATCAGGCCACCTTCGGCCAGTTCCACCTGAGCGTCCATGGCCAGCAGCGCTGGTACTACCTGGCACGCCTTGAGGTTGGCAGCGATTTCGCCTCCCAGGGTGATCTGGTTCCGCTGGTTCCTGCTGAAGATCAGGGCTGCGGCCTCTTTCAGGCCTTCAGGAAGCTCCTGATGATCAACCACCTGCTGAAGCGTGGTCATCGCTCCCATTTCCCAGCCCCGGGACGTTTTGCTGATTCCCCGCAGGTCCAGACCGGCCAGACTGATGGCAATCTCACACTCCGTTCGGGAAGGGGCTGCGTTAATCCGGGCACCGTTAGCCATATAAACTGCCTGGCTACCGTGCTGCTCTTTTAATGCCAGGGCCTCATGAATGGTCTCTGGTCTCAGTAATTCCCTGATCATGGTGTACTCTGCCTGTCATCCAAATCCATAAAAAACACGACAGCCCGGCAATAGCCGGGCTGATTCACATCAAATTCCAAAAAAGACAAATTTCAGTGCAAACATAATGGCCAGCACCCAGACACTGATACTGACCTCCTTAACCCTGCCCGCCATCAACTTGATGATGGGATAGGCGATAAAGCCCAGAGCAATACCGTTGGCAATGGAAAAGCTCAGGGGCATCATAATGGTGGTAATCAATACCGGACCCGCTTCGGTCAGGTCTGACCAGTCCATTGAACTCAGGCTACCGGTCATCAGCACAGCGACGTACAACAGTGCACCAGCGGTGGCATAACCCGGAACCATCCCGGCCAGAGGCGACAGAAACAGGGTTACCAGGAACAGCAGGCCAATAAACACGGCGGTCAGACCGGTGCGACCTCCAACAGCAACCCCTGAGGCACTTTCTACATAAGTGGTCACAGTGGGGGCACCAACAACCGCACCTATCCATGAAGCGCTACCGTCAGTGATCATGGCCCTGCTCATGTTTTCCATTTTGCCGTTTTCATCGGCCAGGCCTGCCTTGTCACCCACGGCGATCAATGTGCCCGTGGTATCAAAAAGGTTGACGAACATGAAGGCGACAATGACACCGATCATATCGGGCGTCAGTGCCCCCATGATGTCGAGCTTGCCAAAAATAGGCGCAATGCTGGGAGGAGTGGATATCACACCGGTGAACTGGACCTGCCCGGTCACCAGAGCGATGAGTGTAATGGCAGCAATGGACACCAGAACCGCTGATTTCATCTTCCGGTAGCTCAACGCCAGAATCAGGAACAAGGAAAGGCTGGCCATCACCTGGGAGAAACCGGTGATATCACCCAGGCCAACAATGGTGCCGGGATTGGCCACAACAATGCCGGAGGTTTTCAGACCAATCAGGGCCAGGAACAGACCGATACCTGCCGTAATACCAATGCGAAGCCCTTTGGGAATACTGTCAATAATCCACTCACGGACCTTGAACAGACTGAGCAGCATAAACCCGATACCGCCCCAGAACACGGCCCCCATGGCCTGCTCCCATGGATACCCCATTCCCATTACTACTGCATAGGCAAAAAAGGCGTTGAGTCCCATGCCCGGAGCCAGCCCAACGGGCCAATTGGCATAGAGTCCCATGATGATGCAGCTCAGGGCGGATATAAGACAGGTGGCAACAAACAGGGCGCCTCGGTCCATGCCGGCAGCCGAGAGCATTTCAGGAATAACAAACACCACATAACACATGGTGATGAAGGTGGTGCAACCGGCCAGTGCCTCCATTTTTACCGTGGTGCCGTGCTGCTTCAGATGGAATATCCGTTCCAGCAGAGAGTCCCCCCCGGACTCTCTGTTATTGTCCTGGCGCGAAAGGTCAACATCGGTATTTAGCATGATTTCCCCCGTATTCCGGTGTGGTGATGCCGCTCTTAATGAGCTAAAGGACATCACCCCGGCGTTATGATGAATAGGCTCAGTCAAGCTCGTCCATTTGCTTCCATAAACGCGCTGAAGCCTTCCGGGCTTCGTCGTATATACCTTCCACCTCAAAGGGGAACTGCCTGTCTTCCAGCACCACATCACCGTTCACGATGACGGTTCTGACCCCACTGCTGTTCATGCCAAAGGCCATATGACCAGGGAGGTTTTCAGCCTGCAGAGGGGTCGGGCTGTTGTAGTCATAGACGACCAGATCTGCCTGATAACCAGGCTCCAGCCGACCAAAACGACCTCCAAAATTTCTTTCCAGAAGGCGGTTACCGTTATTGAGGAATTTCACAAAGCTATCAGGCCAGAGAGGCCCACCGGCATCACGATGCTTGAAGAAGGCAAACTTGAGCTCTTCAAACATGTCGCTGCCAATACCATCCGTTCCCAGCGCCACATTTTTAAACGACGTCAGTTTCTCGTTGTAGCCGACATTGTTGTTCATGTTGGAACGTGGGTTATGGACCAGGAAAGCGTCTTTCTCATTAAACAGCTTAATATCGTCATCGGTGAGATAAATGCCGTGGCCCAGCAGGGTTTTTTCATTGATCAACCCAAAACTGTCCAAACGCTGAACCAGCTCCTGGCCATACTGGTGACGGCTCCAGGACGCATCGTATTTATCTTCCGCCACATGGATATGCAGCCCACGGCCCGTTTCCTTAACCGCCTCGGACAACAAACCCAGTCCATCATTGGAAACGGTGAAAGGCGCATGAGCACCAATGTGCGCCTCCACCAGATACGGCTCATCCCCCTGAGAACGGGCACTGTCAATCAACCGGGCAAACTCAATGTTTTCTTCAACACCGGCTTCTATTTCCCGGATGCCGTCATTGCGGTCTGTGGTTTCGAAACAGGTCATCCCCCTGAGGCCGGCTTTCAGGAAAGCTTTGCGAAGGGTGTTGAGAGAGCCTTTGATATAGGAGGGGGAAGCGTGGTGATCAATAACAGAAGTGCAACCGGCCTTGATGGCCTCAAGGGAACAGATCAGACCACTGTAGTAGAGAATTTCCTCATCAATGGCCCGGTCCAGACGCCACCAGAGGTTCTTGAGCGTACTGACAAAGTCCGGGCAGGGTTTGATCTCTGCCATCACCCCCCGGGAAAGTCCTGAGTAAAAGTGATTGTGACTGCAGACGATCCCGGGCATCACCAGACGACCAGCAGCGTCGATTGTGCGGGTCACCTTGGTCGGATCGACTCTATCATGAAGAGCAGTGCCCACTTCAACAATCTGTTGACCGTCAATAAGAATATCAACCCCAGCCTTTATAGAAGCAGGCTCAAACTGGACAGCCGTGGCATTTTTTATCAGCAGCATGATGCGTTTTCCCTTTACTTCATTGCAGAAGATTAAGCGTGGCCCATCTGTTTATGAAAAACGTTCAGGGCACCTGCTTTTTGACAGTTCAGGATTCCACAATACCTGTCATCCGGAACCAACTTCTCTCAGATACCATCAAGAACGCATAATCCAGGCCAGACTCCGGAAAAAATAAGAAATCCAACGCCGTTTAATGAAAAAAATTGATTCAGGACAATTAACGCTCACTTTATTGAAAATAGTTTTTCCTAATCGAATTCAGTAAAAATGACACAGATCAATTCAACCATCTGAAACAAGAAGATCTCTCAGATCATTAACATTGCAAACGATAATGATTCCCAGGACTGGTTTACAGAGGATCTTTTTTCATAATTATTGATGACAGTTTATCAATTTGATGGATCAGACTGATAACTTATTCACGCTGTCCGATTACTGAAAAATACCCTGATCTGTTATCTATTTTACGCTGCAAACGATTTCAACCAGGACAGTTTTAATTCCATCACTGGTTAAGAGTGATATTGCTTCCCTGCTCTGTCAGAACCGTAAAAATCGTATTCAAAAATTTCTCTGTGGCCGAAGACAAGGGCCTTCCCGCCAGTGTCAGTATACCGATCTGTCGAAACAGTCCGGGATTATTCAGCGGCAGTAATCTCACATTGGGGTATTTCATCATCATGGCCACAGAGGCGGGCAGAACACTGACACCGATGCCGCTGGCTACCATTCCCAGAATCGTGCTTTGAAAAGACGCCTCATAGACCGGCTTCAGTTTTGCCCCATGGGACTCAAACGCTTTTTCCGACAGTTCGCGAATACTGGTAGAGGCGTCCATGGCGATAAAAGGAAGCTCCAGAATGTCTTCCCAGTTAATGCTGTTCCGGGAAGCAATGCCCATCTCCCTGGGCAACGCCACCATGATGTTGTCTTTATACAGGGGCCGGAATGAATACCCGTCCATCTGCTGTGGCTCATTACAGATGCCAAACTGGACTTCCCCCAGGCTGACCTGTTCCGCCACTTCCGAAGAAGATGCCTCATTAAACTCAACCCTCACCTGCGGGCAGTGGGATTTATGTCTTCGGATGCTTTCCGGAACCAGGCTCGCACATACGGTCAGCAATGCTGAAAAATGGACTGTGCCACCCAGGCCCGCTTCCAGCTGCCTCAATTCCTGCTCCGTTTCCGTTACCTGATTAATCAGGGAATGGGCGGTTCGCCTGAAAACCTTTCCAGCCTCAGTTAACACCAGCTGTCGTGTTGTTCGCTCAAAAAGCACCACTCCCAACATCTCTTCCAGCAGTTTGATCTGGTTACTCAGAGAAGGCTGGGTAATATGAAGTCTTTTCGCAGCCAGGGTAAAACTGCCCGCATCGTCCAGGGTTATAAATGCCTCAAGCTGGCGAATATGAAGATTTATAGTCATGGCACTATCAATTTATAAAAAAGTAAAATTATGCCAATAAATATTTTTTTTGTAAGGTGACCGTCAATAAAAAACTTTTGGAAAACAGGACAGGTAATTCATAAAATGTTGATGCAGGTTATTGAAACCTTTGAATTGATGGATAATGCCGGCGTTAATGGAAAAATCATTGCCGACTATTTAAACAGCAACAGTGCAGAAAACATTGAAGTAGAAACCATCAGTACTGAAAAAGGCTCTACAGATTTTATCAAGATCACCCTTCCAGGCTCCGAGGGCAAATCCTCCGGCGGCAGCGCTCCCACCCTGGGTATTACCGGCCGCCTCGGTGGCCTGGGCGCGCGCCCTCAGCTTAACGGCTTTGTCTCCGACGGGGATGGAGCACTGGCAGCCATTGCCATTGCCGCCAAACTGGCCCGCATGACGGCCAGAGGCGACCAGTTAAAAGGCGATGTTATTGTAACCACCCATATCTGTCCTGATGCTCCCACCCGGGATCACAAACCCGTACCTTTCATGGACTCTCCAGTGGCCATAGAAACCATGAATGCCATGGAAGTCTGTGACGAAATGGACGGTGTTCTCTCCATTGATACCACCAAAGGCAACCAGGTGATCAATACCTGTGGTTTTGCCATATCACCAACGGTCAAGCAGGGCTACATTCTTAAGACCGCTACCGATGTTCTGGATATTATGGCCCGTACCACCGGCAAGCTGCCCCAGGTGTTTCCACTATCCCAGCAGGACATCACCCCTTACGGTAATGGCCTCTATCACCTTAACAGCATCCTCCAGCCTGCTGTGGCGACCGGTGCTCCTGTCATCGGTATCGCCATCACCACCGAAGTGCCAGTAGCCGGGTGTGCCACAGGTGCCACCCGGGAAGTGGATGTTGAGTCCGCTTCCCGTTTTGCTATTGAGGTGGCCAAGAGCTTCACCAATGGCGAGTGCCAGTTCTATGATCCGGCCGAATTTGCTCACCTGCTTGAGCTTTACGGTCCCATGGAACACTTCCAGAAAAAAAGGGCCTGACTGGCCGCTTTATGTTGAATCAGGGTGACCGATATGCAGACAGGACCCTCACTGGGAGTAGTGACCATCGGGCAGGCACCACGGGCGGACTTTGCCATGGAGTTTGCCCGCCTGGAAGAGCGGGGCATTTCTGTTATCCAGAGAGGCGCCCTGGACGGTCTGTCTCTGGCAGACATTGAACAACTCTATCCGCTGGATAAAACACAGCCAATCCTGGTGTCCCGAATGGTGAATGGTCAACAGGTGTCCATTAATGAACACCTGGTCATGCCTCTGGTTACGGCAACAGTGAATGAGCTGGCCGACTCAGGCATACAGACCATTCTGGTGCTGTGTACAGGAAACATTCCTGCCTTGCAGCACCCGGGAAAAGGTCGTGTGCTGACACCACGGCAACTCCTGGTGCCAATGATCATAACAAAGGTCGGTAGTCGTTCATTAGGGCTGCTCAGCCCTGACCCGGTCCAGTGCCAACAGAGCCGCTCTCGATGGGAGCAGGCGGGCTTGCATATTGGGGCTACTTTTTTCGCCTCACCTTACGCCGATAGGCAGCAGATCCGGAAAACAGCCCGGCTGATCACCGAAAGCACTTGTGATTACATCCTGCTGGACTGCATGGGCTATGACCCTGCCATGCAACAGCTGCTGACGGATGTGACGGATAAAACCGTCCTGTTGCCTCGCACAATGGTTCTGGACGCTACGGCAGCGGTTATCGACATCGAACACAAAGCCTGTATCGATAAGGGATAATATGAATACCTCCATAACAAGCAAGGCAGATCCCCAGGCCAGTAAGGACACGGCCATCCCACATCCAAAATTTTTTCACCCGGCCCGCATGATTATCAACGTCATGGTCTGTGTATTGGGAGCGATTATTGGCCTGGAACTCCAGACCCGCCTTGGTACCACCCCCAATACCTCAATCATTGGCGCGCTCATTGCCATTATTTTTTCCTACCTGCCTTTCAAGCTGTTCCGGGCCTACCGGGATCTGAACAACCAGACCCTGTTGCAGACCTGTATATCCGGCTCAACCTTCTCGGCAGCCAACGGCATTCTGATGCCCCTGGCCATCCCTTTTCTGATGGGCAAACCGGAAATGATTCCTCCCATGTTGCTCGGAGCCTCTCTGGCTGTCATCACCGATGCCTCTATTTTGTATTTCTCCTTTGATTCAAAGATCTTTCCTGCCAAGGGCACCTGGCCTGCCGGTGTGGCCACGGCAGAAGCCCTTAAAGCGGCTGCCGACAAGGGAAAAAGTGCCCTTATGCTGGTTGCCGGTATGGTAGGGGGAATGACCGGAAAGGCTCTGGGCTATGCCACCGACTTGCTGGGTATTTCCTGGGTAGCCAATGTCTTTGCCATTTCCGCCCTGGCCGTCGGTTTCCTGACCCGGGGCTACAGCCAGTCAATCACTGGCGTAGACATCAATGCCGTCTACTTTCCCCATGGCGTGATGATCGGCGCCGGTCTGGTGGCCCTGATACAGATCACCCGGCTGATCATGAACCAGCGGAAGAAACCTGAGGAAGAGCAGCCCGTCAGCCGAAGCAACCTGGAAATGAAGCGCGTGCTGATATCCGGGTTCTCCGCCTATCTGGCAATTGCACTGATTCTGGCAGTCACTACCGGCATTTATACCGGTATGACCGCCGGCCAGCTGATCCTCTGGATCGTTTTTGCCGGTCTGGCCGCCATTGTCTCGGAACTGGTGGTGGGCATCGCCGCCATGTATTCAGGCTGGTTTCCCAGCTTTGCCACGGCCCTGATTTTCCTGATGCTGGGCATGCTGATGGGCTTCCCACCGGAAGCCCTGGCCATTCTGGTGGGATTCACTGTGGCCACCGGCCCTGCCTTTTCGGATATGGCCTATGACCTTAAGTCCGGCTGGATCATCCGTGGTGAGGGAAAAGACCCGGTTCTGGAAAAGGCAGGAAGACGACAGCAGTATTTTGCTGAGATGTTCAGCTTCTGTGTTGCCATTGCCACAGTAGCCCTTGTTTATCGCTTCTATTTTGATCAGGGGCTGATGCCCCCGGTTGCCAAAGTCTATATCGCCACCATTGAAGCAGGCACCAGCAGCGAGGTAGCCCTCTGGTTGCTGAAATGGGCCGTGGTTGGCGCCCTTATTCAGTGGGTCGGTGGTGAATCGAAGCAGCTCGGGATTCTGTTTGCCACCGGCCTGCTGATCAATAACCCCATGGCAGGGATTGCGATCTTCATCGGCCTCCTGATCCGCTGGGCTGTCACAGTCTGTTATGGCGATGAGGGCAAGAAGAAACTCTACGTCATCGGGGCCGGATTTATAGCTGGCTCGGCCCTCTACAGCTTCTTTTCTTCCACCTTGAAGCTGGGTAAATGAGCCGCGTTACTTAATTAACATCGCCACCAACCCCATTAATGGCAGCCGTCCGAAGGGACCGCTGCCGAACTTGTTTGAACCCAGTCACCATTTACCAGTATGTCTCAGGTTCTACAGGCGCCAATCTCCAGGAGCGTAATGCCTGCAAGCGCCTGCTCAGCGGCATTAAGGACTCCGACCTGGTGGTTATGTTCTGCCAGAATCTGGCGGAAACCCGGATGTCCGGCGGTGGCCAGATTGCTGCAATTCTGGATGCCCTGAAACAGAGCCATTCCTGATTAAAAGCGCGATTAATGGACATTTTCACTCTATATCCATTGATTCTCTTGCCTCCTGAGCAAAGTGGCATACAGTTAAGCGACTCACATAAAGGAGATCCAGATGGTCAACGAGAAAATGGTCAACCTGCTGGTTGAACTCGGAGCAGACCGACAACGCGCCGAAGCCGCCTGTGATGAAAGTGAACTACTCAAGGAGATCAGGCAGGAAGTAAAACAACTTCGCCAGGGACAATTTGAAATCCTGCGTGGCCAGGGGCAACTCAACGAACGGGTCTGTGCCCTCGAAGCCGATATGGACACCCTGAAATCGGACGTAGGTACCCTGAAATCGGACGTAGGTACCCTGAAATCCGACGTGGGTACCCTGAAAGCAGATATGATTGAGGTCAAAGCTGAGGTAGGCCAGACCAGAAAAGACATGGAGACACTCAAGGAAAGCGACCAGGAAATTCTGAATCTTCTGAAAAGCCTCATGGCCGAACGGTGAAGTCCTTCTGAACTAAATCATTTTCGGCAGTGACTGGATTTGTAAAAAGCAACCAACGGTCGGTCTGGCCAAAGCCCTGAGAGGCTCAGGGACTTTGGACAAGTTGAGACTTATTCGTAAAAATCAGCTGTTTTTAGAAGCTGATCATTATAATTGAAAATATCATCTATTGACTCAATTGGGTGTCGGGTTTCTTTCTTGTTCTCATCAATAATGCCAATATATTTCTGCTTCGCATTGAAGTGAAGGCGGCACATCAGTTGGTGTATGGAATGCGAGTTAAACCCTGATTAATGACTTTCCTGTTCAAGCCATTGTTCAAGAACCTTATCGGCGCCAATCAACGGGATTAATTTAAAAATCACTTCCTCAAAAACGCCTTTTTCCGCTGTTGCAACAAACTTTGCCTTTCGGTCTTTCCAGGACAGGGTTTGTATCAAGCTGGATGCAACCACCGATGGATGATCCAGATTATTCACTGTAATTTCAGTTGCAGCCCCCCTGATACTGGTACTGATCGGACAGCAGATCAGCAACCCTGTTTTCTGGTTATACACTTTACTGGAAAGCACAAGAGCAGGGCGGTACTTGCCAATTTCTTTACCTTTAGTGGGTTCAAAATCAAGCCAGATAATATCGTTTCTTTCAGGCACATATGTTGGCATTACTCACCTTGCTCCCGATCAGATGGTATAGCGAGTTCGTCAGCGTGAGCTGTTTCTGGATTCAAATCAGTCAGTAACTCATCTTCGGTATAGGGCAGTTTTAATTTACGTTTAGTTGGCTGAATCCGCTTGACCAACAAGCCATCTTCAGAGATATCTATAACCACTTTGGTTCCATCGGTGAAGTTGGTCATCTTTGCCATAGGGCCCGATAGTCTGAGAGCAAGGCTATTGCCCCACTTTTTGATTTCAGATTCTATTCTCATAGCTTTTGTATCTACATTGTTTATACATTAATAGAGTATATACGATGTAGATACAACATCAAGAAATCCAGACTATGTCTTTTCATACTCTCCATACCCGCCATTTATCAACTGGAAACAGTGACGACCTGGAACTCCGGCCACACGACTCTCCAGATGGTGCTGACGGCCATGATCACTGGAGGCGCGGTGGCCTCAGTGTTTGGTGCAAGGTTGTTTGGTGGGGGAGGCTCTGTGCTGGTGATTGCCCTGCTGCTGGTGACCCGGCCGGAGTATTTCAGCTTCCTTTACCAGATGGATGCCAGCCTGGCTTCAGCCCAGAATGCATTCTGGCTGTTCCAGTCCATACTACTGGTAACCGGCCTGTTAATGCTCCTGCTAGCAGTCAGAAGTCGTATTAAACCGATACCATGGATGCCCCTGTGTGCCACACTTCTGCTGGCTGCAGAATTGTCAGGCCGGATTGCTTTTTACAATCTATGGGTGGTTCCGATGTAATGGCCTGATGGACAGAGTCACTGGTACGAAAGATGGACAGTGATCTCTGGGAAGTGCGTTGTCATTTGCCAGGAAGCAGGATTAGCCGAATTCTGTTTTCTGGGAGGTTTTCGAGAGCAATGAACACTCTGAGAATTTCTATTCGTTGTAATTTTGGCCTGACCCGATAAGGCACAAGGTAGCAGGTATCCGTCACCACCAGCTCCCGGATTCCGGCAACTCTGCCAGGCTGCCCCAGGGCGGGATAACTGGCAAGCTGTATAACAGACTGGTTGATGTTTTTTACGACATGACAGGCCGCCTGAGGGTTTCCCCTGGCAATGTAATCCGCTTCGTTTACCAGGTTTTCCAGGGCCCTTTTCAGCCATTTAATTTCCACTGTCTACGCCCCAGCGGGAAAATACGTCATTCACCTCCTGGTTACTAGCAAATTCCTCATCGTCAGCCTCTTTAACGGCTTGCTTTAATTCTTCAACCTGCCACTCATTCAACTCAACAAACTCCCGAATGGCTTCCGCCGCCAGAAATGACTTGGAACGCTGTGTCGTCTCAGACAGTTTGTCCAGCCGCTCTTTCAGACCCTGCTCCAACCTGACCGTCATGGTTGTGCTCATGGACTTATACCCAATGTGTTGTTATGTACACAACGTAGCACAACCTGAAAACCCTCACCAACGCTGCCGAGGCAATTGGCAGGCGGGTGGAGCTCAGGCTTGTTTAAACAGAGGCTATTGATTAACCTCTTCAGGAAAAAATCGGACTGCTTCACTCAGATCATCAGCTCACATTTTTTTGAGTTTGCACGAAGGATACCCCGCGCCTTGGGGCGGAGTGATTCATTTAACCTTCCTTTATTAACGTGATTTGATCAAAATAATGGCAGTTAGCATTTGACTCACGATGATCATAAAGGCGAACTGGCGTAGCTGTAATGTATGCCGTCATTAAAACAGAGGCAAATACTTTACCAGCAGGACTATTTAAACGCATATCATATGAAACTTTATAAGACTTACCATTTGCAATCACTTCTATCAAATTTGGATCATCACGACCATTACCAATATCAACGTTACCTAAATTCAACGTTTCAATTATAACCGTCTCAGAACATAAAGCCATGCTGGAACTACTCATTGATAGACCAAACACAATAGCAAAAATAGCAAAAATACTCTTCATAGGTACCACCCACCTCACAGGTATATACTACTTATTTTTTAGAAAAATAACTTATCTTAATTAAAGTTGAATCATTACATTCCACCTTTAATATTTATTTCCTGGCTCATGGGACAGCTATTGAGTTAAGCGCTCCAGCCATTACAGCTATCTCTCGCTCTCCAATGTAGCTCGATAATACTTCTATAGCAAAAAGGCCTTTATCCCTATACCCTTCATCTAATTCGGCAGCAAGTATTGAAGGGAACGTTAAATCATATAGGTAATCGCTCGCCCCTCCAATATCGACATAACCGAGTTGAAATATATCGTAATTTGGCACTTGCTCATAATTAGATTCTATATAGTCATACCCATAATCCATAAATGCAACATCATAATGAGCTGCGCCGTTATTTAAGCCCGCAATTATCGAATACCCTGTTTGTTTTTTTAAACTATTTTTATGTGTAAAGCTCAGTTTCTCCTTATAGTAAGGAACAATTTTGGGGTAAATACTTTCTTGATCAAAGTTGATTCTATAATATGTAGTGTGAGCAGTCCCGGCAGTATCATTATACTCCGTCTCATAAATAAGTGATCGAGTGTAAAAATAATTCGGGATAGGATCTTTAATTCCAACGGGGGGGTTACAAGAAGTTGAACAGTCAACATCCATGTAATAGGTGGTTATTCTATATACTATTGAGGAGTGACCTACGTAATCTAATTTATATGCTCCTAAAGGATTATCAAATTGATCGTAGTCATAGTTCACATTGTCAAACGGATCACGTCCGGCAACAACATTATCATACATTCGTGCGTGCAATTTAGTACCATTAAGTGCATATTTATTCATTACTCGCGGTCTATATAAATCATCCCACTCTGTTATAACTATTACCCACTTTGGTGACATATAGCCCTTAATTCTTTTTTCCATTGAGTAATGCTTAGAAAGATACTCATCACTTATATCATCAAGAAGGTCTGCCCCCTGCTGGTATAATACAATGGCCTTTGGCACTTTCTTAAATCCAGACTCTTCACCCATATATCTATTTTCATAGTCATAATATTGACTTCCAATAATTCGAGCTTCTTGATCATCTGGTGTATTTTTCCATAACATGTGAGCAGCGCTCATCGAATTATCTTCATTGTACAGGATTCTGTAATTCGCAACATCGTCAATAGAACTCCCGCCTAAACTGTACGAGCTAGTTTGTACAGTGGCATTCTTTAGTAGCTCCCTTGTTGAAACTGTAAAACTTTTGATAAAGTTTTTGATATTTTTATGATCTCCACTGGAATCTATGGTAATCTTATCTCCTTGTAAATCAGTCTTATCATAGATTTCAGCAATACTACCTTTACTTAAATAGACTGATGAAGTGTTTAGCAAACCCACTCTATCTATATTTTTTATATACCTAGATTCATCAACGCAAATAGGCGTTCCCTGAAAATCTGAATACTCATAAATACAAGCAAAACGGTCATACATTCTTCTTTTCACTTTAATAAAACGTATCTGATTATGTTTTGACCCAAACCATTTAACATCATGCATTACTCTCTGACCGTAACCACTTGAATCTTCAGTGGTATACATTTTGATAAAAAATTCACCTTTGAACTTGATGGATCTTACAAAAAAATCCTCATCAAAATTAAAGCTCCCAGATCTGTTAAAACAAGCGTGTTTACCTGTAAAATTTTCCCCATCATACACGCAGACCGCATCCTTGTAGTGGTCTATCCCCGCCCCATACGAGAAGCTTGAAAACATCCCCCCCCAAAAAACAAAAAAACAAAAAAACAAAAAAACAAAAAAACAAAAATTTCATATTCAAAAGAATCCACAATAAATTTAATTATTAAATAATGATTGCGAATATAGCTGAATCAGCTCAACCAATAAGCAACTACCAAGGCTTCTTATTTGTTTCACTTTCTAACTAAAGTCACTTGATCAAAAGTTTTGCAATTCCTACCGTAATGATCATAAAGAGTTACATCCGCTCCAACGATATATGCTGACGTGAGAACTGAAGAAAAAACTCTTCCTGCATCATCATTTAAATTTATCTTTACGTCAGCTGAACTTATAGAATGACCTTCTATAGTTACTGCTATTGCATTTCCATCATCATGACCATTGGTTAAATTATGAACTTGCCCAAAATCAAGCCGATCAATCTTACCAGAAATGCTGCAAGCTGCATTAGCACTACTCATAAACACACTTAATACGGAGAAAACAATAATGGCTCTTTTTTTCATATTTACATCCTTATTTCATTTAATTACTTTTTATTAAATAGATACGGACAAGAGCATACATTATGAGGCAAAGACTGAAAATTGATTTAAATCAATAGAGTGATTCCTTCAGAGATTGCCTCAAACCCCTATGTACGGGACAAAACATGAAGCAGCTGTAAAAAATCAATCTGGTCATTTTTTCCCCCACGATTCTTCAGCACCCGCCGTAAGATATCCAAGTCCAGTCTGAATAGGCTTTTCGCAGGCCTTCCATGCTTGGTCAAGGGAAGCATTCTGGCCCCTCCATATTTCCAGTGCCCAACACGACCAAACACCAGGCAAAGGCCAGAGCAAGAATGCCCATCAGCTTATCTGTAGTAACAAAGCTGTCAGTTACGCTTTCAGCTGTGGAGTAGAGAGTAATCTGCCCATCAACCTAATTACCTATCGACAGCTTGTTCTTCACAAACGATATCGTTTGCCCGGCTGTGGATGACCTGCAGTGCGTGCTCTAAGTCCTCTGTATTGTTTGCAATGTCATTGGCCCACTGTGCAAAACCATCATCGTCACTTGCCAACAACGCCTGTAAAATCAGGCTTGCCTCCTCTTGGTGGGTCTCATACAGACGCTCGATAAGGTTAGAAAGTTGTGGATTCTCTGCTCTGATTGCAGCTAACTCATATTCGAGGCAACCGCACTCTTCCTCATTGCAATTCGGACAAAGGTCATCTTCCTTACAGATACAGTTCTGCTCATGGCACTCCGGACAGCTGGGATGCTCCTCATCTCCGGGCTCTGTAGAAGAAAAAGAAAAAACCCCTTCACCATAAAGGATGGCTGAAAGAAAAAAAGCATAAATGAAAAGCGAAAACCAGACAGACTTAAACCTTGCGTTTAAGAAGAGACACGCTCTCCCAGCGTTCTCTGTTTCAATTATTTTTGCACGCATCAATCCCGGAACCTGTATTCTCCCCCAAACCCGGTTCAGGATAGTCAGAAATGCGGATCATTGCCTTTTGAAAAACAGGAACGGGTAGCAAAAGCTACCCGTTGTCAGTCCAGCCAGTTTAAGTATCAGTGTTCGACGGTTCCCAGCAAGTAAGGATGCTGAAGGTAGACGTAACTGACGATTCGGCCAAGCGCTTCCTGCTCTTCTGCCATGCCTGAAATTTCACCCATGACATTGATGGACAGTTTGCTGATTTCACCCTCACTGCGCAGCCAGACATTGTCGTTTTCGATATAGAACCCACTATTGGTGCTGTTCTCGAAATCTTCCATCAGGCTGAAAATGGTGAACTTCTCCTTGTAAGGGCGGCTTTCCCAGTTACAGAACTGGGCGCAGTTACCGCATTCATTACAATAAGCGTCCAGATGCAGAACCTGATATTTGTCCTGGAAGCCGGGGATTTCCAATGCCACGTTGGCCCGGTTGGGGCAAACATCCACACACTTGCTGCAGACATGGTTGCACTCCAGGCAACGCTCACCTTCCTGGCGGGCAAAAGCCTCGGTTTCATCGGCAGACACACTGCTCAGGGGGATCAATCCCCGACGCTGGCGAATACTGGCTTCATCGCTTCCAGGTACCGGAGTATTGCTGTGTACCAGTGCCTGTTCCCGATGAATCGCAGTATCTGTAGCCTGCCGTGCTTCATCAATACAACGGACAACCGTGGATGGGCCGGTATGGGCATCGCCGATCAGAAATACATTGCTGACTGCGGTTTCACGGGTCTGACGATCTACTGCTGCCCAGCCATCGGTTCCCAGAGGCACACCCATTTTGTTGAGCAGCTCAGAGTCGGCCTGCTCGCCAATGGCGGTAATAACCGTATCCACCTGCAGGCTGAACGTTTCATCTGTGGCAACCGGACGACGACGGCCACTGGCATCCGGTTCACCAAGTTCCATGACCCGGCAGGTCAGCTGTCCTTCTTCGGTCATGCTTTCCGGGTTGGTCAGGAACTGGAAGGTGGCTCCGTCCGTAAGGGCATTACCATACTCTTCCCGATCCGCAGGCATTTCTTTTTCAGTCCGGCGATAGAACACTTTCACCTGTTCAACCCCGGGCACTTTCAGGGCTGCACGGGCACTGTCCATGGCGGTGTTACCCCCACCGACCACGACCACGCTTTTGCCCAGGCTGATGGTTTCCGGCGCTTCATTAAACTGGCGCAGGAATTTCAGTGAAGGCAACAGGCGACTGCGATCCCCTTCCAGAGGCATCCGGTTGCCTTTTTCTGCACCGATCCCCAGGAATACATAGTCAAAACCACTGGCCTTAAGGCTCACTACATCCAGCTTGGGATCGCAGCCAAATTCAAACTGAACCCCATGGGCACGGACAAAATCGATGTCCTGCTGAATCACTTCCGCGGGAATCCGGAAGTTGGGCAGTACATTACGAATAATACCACCGGCGTCTTTTTCCTTTTCAAACACCACCACCGGGAAACCCGCCCGGGCCATGAAGTAAGCTGCAGAGAGCCCTGCAGGGCCAGCACCAATCACTGCACAGCGGGCCTTCTGTACCTGCTCGGGTTGCTGCCAGCTGGCTTTGTATTCATCCCAGCCTTTTTCCATGGCAATGCGCTTCATATCCCTTATCCGCACAGCGCCTTCATAATCTTTCCGGGAACAGCTGAACATGCACTGATGGTCACAGATGTGCCCGGTAATGCCCGGCAATGGGTTTTTGTCGTAAATCAAGCTCAACGCTTGCTGATACTGGCCTTTTGCCACCAACTGAATGTACTCAGGAGCATCCTGGCCAATGGGACATGCAGTTTTGCAGGGCGCAATGGTGCAATCTGTCAGGGGAGAAACCGCCTTTTCACGATTAGGCGACTCATGCCAGCTCTTGCGGGTGTACTCATCATCGGTCAGCGCTTTTTCCGCAAGCACCTCCAGTGCAGCTACATCCACCACTTCCCGTCCCCAGCTGTCGCTCTCCTCAAGGGCAAGGGCGCAGTCACGCAGACGCATATAACCGCCTGGCTTCAGCATTTCCGTGGCCATGGTGATAGGACGGATACCGGTATTGAAAATATCCGCAATATTGCCTTTCCATGCACCACCGGAATAGGACATGGGCATCTGCCCGTCAAATTCACGGGCAATGAGTGCTGCCAGGTTAATGGTCAGAGGGTAGAGCGAGCGGCCGGACATATACATCTCATCGCCAGGCAGACGACCACGATTGTTTATACAGCCCAGCGTATTAGACAGTTTGACACCAAAGTTCACGTCCAGGTCTGCACCGGTCTTGCGCAGCCGGTGCAGCATAGGCAGGGCATCTTTCATCTGCAGGTCATGGCTAAAGGATTCTTCCTTCAAACCAATATAATCAAAGCCCCTGTCGTCGAGAATCTGGCGGACCCGAGGGAAGCCCAGCAGGGTTGGGTTCAGCTTCACATAAGTATCAATATGCTTTTCGGTCAGCATATAGTGGCAGATCGCCTCAATCTCATGGGGAGGGCAACCGTGCATGGTTGACAGCGTGACCGAACGGGCCATTTTTCCAGAGATTCGATCAAGCACAGCCAAAAGGGAGTCCACACGATCAGCACACTGGAAGGTCTGCTGAACCTCATCACTCCTCAGCCATTCCCGGGCAATCTGCTGGTAGTGGGCAAATTTCTCATGACCGGTGCTGTCCATCATATTGTCGATGAACGTCTGCATGGGGGGAGTCTGGATGCCCTTAAGGTCATAACCCACACTCATATTGAAGATAAAGCTCTTTTCCCGGTTACTTCCCTGAAGCGCCGGATCAAACATCTCCTCCAGAACATGAAGGATGACCCAGGCCTTCAGGTATTCATCGTGCGCCTTCAGCAGGGTAAATTCCGTGGACCATTCCGTGTTGTAGCATTCATCTTCAGGGTCAATACAGGGCTTCTCAAGCTCCAGGGTGTCCATAATCTGGACCGTTTTCAGCTCAATAAACCGGCCACCTGCAGCCCAGGAAGCAATGATGTTCTGTGCCAGCTGGGTATGCGGCCCTGCAGCTGGACCTACCGCAGTACTGGCGGTTTCGGAACAGACCCGGATGCTCTGGTCATTCTTTTTCCTGAAGAGCAGGTCTGCCCGGACACCAAACAGTGACTGTCTGGTTTTGAACTCCCCATGAATCCGGTCCAGCATTTCCCGAAAAGGTACGGGACGCATGATGTCACCCATTCTTGACAACTCCTCAACAATTCTGCGGCTGCCACCCAATCAAAAACCTTTGTCTTTGATAAGCCGGTCCCCATGGATAGGTTCCAGCCATTGCCCAGGGCTTCGTTTGTCCGCTTATACTGGTCAGTCACCTCAATAACGCACATTTCAGGCCAGAATTTCTGGGAAGTTCTGGAAGAAGAAGGTGTTTCAAGAAAAAAATGATCTATGGCAAATCGTCTGCGGGTATTTTGCCCGGCTCTTTTATTTTTGCGGATGGAGAGCGGAAAATCCTGTGGAATTAAAAACCAGGAGGTGCCGGGAGACCAATGGGATGAGAATCATTATCGGCTACAGATTCAGTGACGCTTCATGCTTTCTGAATTGATAGCTCCTTTATCAATTTGATGCATCATCCTGATAGCGACACTTCATAAAATGAGTTCTGTCATTGAGAAAGCCCCTCCACCGCCTTCTCCAATCCAAACTTCTTGATTTTCCGATACAGGGTGGCAATGCCGATACCCAATTCATCGGCCACCCGTTGCTTCCCACAGCTGACCCCATAACATTCCAGTGCTCTTACAATCAGCTGCTTTTCCATATCTTCCAGCTTTAATGAGGGCTCTTCATGGGCTGAAGGCTCCTTCTCTACGGAACCAGAATGATCACCCGGTTCATGATCAGCCTTTGCACCAGAACTATGGCTATCTGAGCTTCTGTCGGTTTCCGGTTTTTTCAGAAAATGATCCGGCAACCAATGGGGCGTAATCACTTCTCCGGGGTCCACCATATTCACCAGATACTCCATGGTGTTGGCCAGTTCACGGACATTGCCGGGCCAATGCCAGCGGCCCAGGTAGTCCATGGCCTCCTTGTCCAAAGAAGGCTGTGGTATCCCCAGCGCCTTTGCGTGCCTCTCGAGAAAGTGGTTAACCAGCAACTCTACATCCCCCTCTCGCTCTCTCAGGGGCGCCAGCTCAAGGGGAATCACATTCAACCGGTAAAAAAGATCTTCACGAAAACGACGCTCGTCTAGTAACCGGGAAAAATCCTGATGTGTAGCAGAAATAACCCGGATATCCACAGAAATCACATTTGAGGCACCTACCGGGACAATCTCCCTTCGATCCAGAACCCTCAACAGCTTTGCCTGAAGGTGAAGGGGCATATCACCGATCTCATCCAGAAACAGAGTGCCACCGTCGGCTTTTTTCACCAACCCGTCCCGTCCCTGGGCAGACGCTCCGGTAAAGGCTCCACGGGCGTATCCGAATAATTCACTTTCCAGTAACTGCTCGGGTATGGCGGCACAGTTGATCGCCACAAAGGGCTGATTACAGCGGTCTCCTGCTTCATGCACCATGCGGGCAACCACTTCCTTACCGGAACCGCTTTCTCCACGAATCAGCACACTGGAAGGACTGCTGGCGATTTTCTCAATCTGCTGCTGTAACCGGACAACGGGCTTCGACTGGCCAATCATTTCGGTTTTATTGCCAGGAGCACCCATGGCTCCCTGGGGTTTCTGGACAGCCCGGAGGATCAGAATCCGCTGATCGTCCAGCATCAGCATCTTGCCAGGGAGGATCTTTTCTTTGCCCGCCACCATGATGATAAAGTCATCAATGCCGTGGTCACTCTCGCGCTTGCGGCCAAAAGGCCTCACCTGAACCCCACTGATACGGCTGCTCTCGCTGATACCCAGCTGAGCCCTGGCGGCACTGTTCATACTCTGGCAAAACCCCTTGCTGTCGAGCTCCAATAAGCCCTCCACCAGATCCTCACCCAGCACCTTCATAACCTGTTCGCTGCTTTTGACCTTGTCGTGATATATGCTTTCCATGGTCTTGGCAATAAACAATTGAGCCGCGTTTTCAATGGACTCCATGTACAGGTCAATATTGCCCAGCAACCTTTCCCGCTGTTCTTCATTGAAACAAACCAGGCTGACGACTCCGATACAATCGCCATGAAACATCACCGGAACACCCAGAAACGCTTTTTCCCGACAGCCCACCCGACGACTGCACATCAGACATTCGGGGTCCTTGCCTGACCGCTCAATCACTTTATGTTTCCGGGAACTGATCACGCTTTTAAAAGCATTGGTGCCCGTGGTCAGAGGCCTGCCCAGATCGCTGGAATAGGGGCCTGTGCCCGCAATTCGAACCAGGTTATCATCGACCACTTCCACATCCAGATTGAGCATTCGGGAAAGCACCTGTACAAACCGGAGTACAGTGGATTGAATGGACATCAGACGGGAAGCAGACTTCATGTACAAAACCTGTTCAAAGCAGTAGTAACTAGGGAGCGTTGACAATTAGACGTCAGACTCAGTGGCTCACAGAGCAGCCAAGTTCAAGGAAGGTGTGTGAAAATCGTAGTTCCTCTACATCGAACACACCTGACACCGAGATTGGCTGCTCTGTGAGCCACCCAAAGGGCATCCCCGAGCGCTTCCATGCCAGCGTTGCAGCCCCTTGAAAGGCAAAAAGCATTCCTGCGGCACTGCGCCTTGCCCTGAAAGCGCTCGGGAATGCTGAGATCAACGTATAATTGTCAACGCTCCCTTACATTGTCCACTAACTGTTCTTTTTTTTGTTTTGAGCTGGGACAGTATTTGAGATTTTTCTATACCCATTTCCGTCAAAATAATTGTCAGGGCCTTTTAAAAACACTCGTCCTTTTCAATAAATCAATATAACTGAACGGGCAATTTAAATAATTCACAATTATTCCCACATGCAGCTCTGAAATGAAAACCACCTCAGGGCTTTGTTTTTTCAAACAGTTATTTAAACCATCAAAAGTCCGTTGTTAAATTCGATGTGCTCAGGTATTGATCTAAGTCACGGACAAATACCTCCCAAGATTGCAATGCTATTTATCAGCGAATAACTGATGATAACGTTCAGGGGTATCAACATCCTGATAAATGCTGTTGGTATCCACAGGTACCAGCCGGCAGGGTCTGGACAGCAGCAGTTTTTTCATTCGGGTGTCAGAAGGTGCCTCCAGAATGGCATCATAGCTGGATCGATGCAGCAGCACTGGGTGCCCCGGCCGGAGGCTTTCTGCCGGTAAAGAGCCATCAGCAGAAATCGGGTTCACCAGAGTCTGGTCTTCCACAAACACGGGAAACAGGGTGTCTCTTTCTCTGCATTGCCAGAGCCTCTCGAAAACCCTGGGTGGTATGAAGGGCATATCGCCATGGGTGATAAACAGATAGTCGGTCTGACAATGGGCGACACCGGCCTGAATCGAGCTGAATAATCCTTGATGAAAGCCGGAGTGATGGACAAGAGTGATTCTTGGGTGTTTCTGATAACGCTGAAACAGCTCATCGCCCCGAAAGCCGGTTACCAGGATGACTCGCCTGCAGAAACGGAGTGCATTTTCAATACTGCAATCCAGTAAAGTCCGGTCGTTACTGCCCGCTGGCAGCATCATTTTCCAGCGCCCCATTCGAGACGACAGGCCAGCCGCAGGCATCAGGCAGTCTACCGGCTTATGGCTTTTTATCGGCTCAAGGCTGTCCACCGGCTCAATAGAGCAGTTATTCATAGCAGTACCCTTTTTTACTACAGCTGTTCAGGGACAGGGAAAGCCTGGCGCTTGTAAAACCAGACACATTGAACCAGAACGTTCGAGGAGTTGTTGATGTTTCACTTTCCAGGCATTCACCCTGCTCGGGATCGCATTATTGCGGCAACCGGAGCGGGAGGGAAGAGCAGTTGCCTGGAATACCTTGCCCGACAACTGCAACAGCAGGGTCAGAGGGTGCTTCTGACCACCACCACCAAAATATATCGACCCGATCCCGACGGTTTTGGACGGTTCATTCACCGGCTCATAGACCATGATCTGCCAGAGTCACTGTGGCACTCGCCTCCTCCGGGGACCATTACCGTAACAGGCAAAATGGACAGCAACCCTGAAAAACTATCAGGCATCGAACCAGGCCTGCCCGGGCAGCTGATTGAACACAACGTATACGACAACATACTGATTGAAGCGGATGGGTCCAGACAACTCCCATTGAAAGCGCCCTCAGAAAAAGAGCCTGTCATACCCGGAAACTGCCAGGTCGTGATTGGTGTCACAGGCTGGCAGGGTATTCGTCGGAATGCCGATCCGGCCCATATCCATCGATGGCCACATTTTTCCAGGGTCACCGGACTTCAATCCGGTGACCCTGTCACCGCTGAAGCACTGTACCGGCTGATTAATTCTGGCAATGGGCTGTTTAAAAACACCGATGAACATTGCCGGAAAATCTGGTTGATCAACCAGCTTGACCACCAGGAGGAGCGGTCCCAGGCCTGTTGTCTGGCCCACCACGTACAGTCGCTCTCACCTTCCCTTCCACAATGCCTTCTGGCCAGACTCGGGAGTTCCCGTCCCTGGCTGGAAAGCGCAGACACTTACTTTGCAACGCTTAACGACTCAAACGCCCGTAGCGAAGGAAAAAGATTTTGCCCCGCCCCTACCCATGAGCCTCACCCATGACAAAAGAGGATGCAAAATATTTTTCACGACCGTTTTTACGAGAAAGAACAAGCAGTGATCATCCAAGGGGGATGTCCATGAATATTTTTGCGGAAGCCGCCCGCCTCTACGAACAGAATACGCCTTTTGCCCTGGCCTCCATCATTGAGACCAAAGGTTCCGCCCCTCGCCATGATGCCATGTTACTGGTTCAGGAAGATGGACGAACCCTCGGTACCATCGGCGGGGGCATGATTGAACGACATGTGATTAATGAAGCCACAGAAGCCCTGAAGGAAGGCAAATCCAGAACGGTAAAAGGCAGTATGGCCCGCTCTGGCAAGCATGCCATGGGAATGGATTGCGGCGGCGCCATGACCGTGCATATTGATGTCCAGGGAATCCGCCCGGATATGCTGCTGGTAGGGGGTGGCCATGTGAACCGTGCCGTAGCCAGCCTTGCTGCAGTGCTGGGTTACCGCATTACCGTTGCCGACTCCTGGGAACCCAACCTGAACCCGAAAGTTTACCCCCCCCAGACCCAGTTTATCCTTGGGGAAAACATTGTGGATGCCATCGCCCAGGCCTCTATTCGTGACAACACTCAGGTGATTATTGCCACCAACCATGAAGATGGTGATGCCCTGCCCGCCATTCTGAACAGTGAGGCCCGCCATATTGGTCAGCTGGCCAGCCGTAAAAAAATCACCACCCTGAGACAAAAATGCCTGGAGATGGGCATCTCCACCGAACGCTTTGAGCAGGTACGAACCCCGGTTGGCCTGGATATCGGAGCAGAGAGCCCGGAAGAGATTGCCCTGAGTATTATGGCTGAAATCCTCGCTCTCTCTCGTCAGAAAGCGCTCCCAGGCACCGGCGGACTGAGCCTGGCTGATCAACAGAGTAAACCCATCGTTATCCGTGGAGCCGGAGACCTAGCCTCAGGTACTGCAGTCAAACTCCATAACTCTGGGTATAAAGTGGTGATGCTGGACCTTCCCCGTCCAACAGTCATCCGCACCAATGTCTCCTTTGCCGGTGCCCTGCTCAACGACGATGGCCAGGTGACCGTAGAAAACATTACGGCCAGAAAAGCCCGCTCCGTCAGTGAAGCGTGTAAGATTCTGGATAATCGTGAAATTGCAGTGATAGCAGACCCTGAATGCCGCACCCTTCGCCAGTTCAAACCCAAAGTTCTGATCGACGCCATTCTGGCAAAAAGGAATACCGGAACCGATCGCTCCATGGCCAGCACCACCATCGGTCTTGGCCCCGGTTTTACCGCTGGAGAGGATGTGGATGCAGTGATTGAAACCTGCCGGGGCCATAACCTGGCCAGGGTCATCTATCAGGGACAGGCCAAAGCCAACACCGGCAAGCCCGGAACCATTATGGGCTATGGTGAAGAGCGGGTAATTCGTTCTCCAGGAAAAGGCCACATTGTGCCCAGAGCCCCTATTGGTGAACTGGTCAGTGAAGGGCAGGTAGTCGCCATCCTTGAGCACGAAGGACAACAGACGGAGATCACTGCAAGAATCAGCGGCAAGGTCCGCGGCATGATCAGCGAGGGCTCTGAAGTGACGGAAGGCTTCAAGATTGGAGATATCGATCCAAGGGGCGACCAGGTGGATCACACGACCGTCTCCGATAAGGCCAGGGCCATTGCCGGAGGGGTTTTGGAGGCTGTGCTGAGACTTTCACAATAATGAGTTTCTTCTTATTGAGAAACTCTGAAAAGTTCTCAATATTGTGACACAGGGGAAACTGAATTTAAAAAACCGGTTTGAAATCAAGTATTCAAACCGGTTTAATTTTCATACCCACTTAGAAAGAGTGGTGAAATTATTAGATTGCCTTTATTATTTCCACCAGTTCTTTGTATGCTTTGTGGACCTCAGTATGATCCCCTCCACTTGGTTGCAGCTGAAGTAATTCTTTTAATTCATTACGACTTCTACGACTCATTTTGGAAACATTCAAAAGCTCCAGTTGCTTTTCAAAATCCCCTTTTGGTATTTCCCCATAAGACTCAGTAATAAAATCAGATAGAACATCGGCTCTGTCTCTCACTGCACTTTTCATTTTGATTTTTCTCACCGCTTCTCTATCAAACTGATAGATCAAAAAGAATAAAAGGCCGCTATTTATCTCCGGTAAGCCCTGCCAGCCTCACCCCTAATCCAATCCTGCTCACAAATTCTCATACCTGAAAACAAAACAACACAGCTGTACCCCGCTCTTATCAAGGGCTGCAGCGCAGTGTTTAAAATCTAAGCACTTCCATTTTCCCTCACCGAAGTTTTAAAACTAAAAGTTGGCACGTTTGTTGGCTCTTAAAACACAGAAACCATCCACCTGGCGAAAATTTCAGGACGACCTCAGTCATCAACGTCCGTTTCCGCCAGCCAGTAAAAGACCGATCTCAGCCGCATTCTCAAAGGGGCAAGAGATCTCAAGTTAAGAAAAGGAAATAACGTGAGCCAATTCAACGACCTTATTCAGCAGATCAGCGCCCTCAACACCCAACTGCACACCAAGGACTTTCTGCTGACCTGGGAGCAGTCCACCGATGAACTGAAGCAGGTGCTCAAGGTCGCTGAAGGCTTGAGAATGCTGCGTAACGAAAACATCTCCACCAAGGTATTCGACAGTGGTCTGGGTGTTTCCCTGTTCCGTGATAACTCCACCCGTACCCGCTTCTCCTTCTCCTCCGCCTGTAACATGCTGGGACTGGCTGTTCAGGACCTGGATGAAGGCAAATCCCAGATCGCCCACGGTGAAACCGTTCGTGAAACCGCCAACATGATCTCTTTCTGTGCCGATGTCATCGGTATCCGCGACGACATGTACCTGGGCTATGGCAACCAGTACATGCGTGAAGTGGGCAGCGCCCTGGACTTTGGTAAGGAAAACGGTGTTCTGGCCCAGCGTCCGGGCATGGTCAACCTGCAGTGCGACATTGACCATCCCACCCAGAGCATGGCTGACCTGGCCTGGCTCACCGAACACTTTGGCAGCCTGGAAAACCTCAAGGGCAAGAAAATTGCCATGACCTGGGCTTACTCTCCCAGCTACGGTAAGCCTCTGTCCGTTCCCCAGGGCATCATCGGCCTGATGACCCGCTTTGGCATGGACGTCACTCTGGCTCACCCCGAAGGCTACGACCTGATTCCAGACGTGGTTGAAACAGCTGGCCGCCAGGCTGCAGAAAGCGGTGGCAGCTTCACCCAGGTGAGTACCATGGAAGAAGCCTTCAAGGATGCCGATATCGTCTATCCCAAGTCCTGGGCTCCTTATCATGTGATGGGCCGTCGTACAGAGTTGCTGAAAGCCGGTGACCAGGCTGGTCTGAAGAGCCTTGAGCAGGAATGTCTGGCCCAGAACGCCCAGCACAAAGAGTGGCACTGCACCGAAGAGATGATGAAGCAGACCCGCAATGGCGAAGCGCTTTACATGCACTGCCTGCCCGCCGACATCACTGGCGTTTCCTGCAAGGAAGGTGAAGTCACAGAAGGCGTATTCAACAAGTACCTGATTGACACTTACAAAGAGGCAGGCTGGAAGCCATTCATCATCGCCTCCATGATCCTCAACCGTCGCTTTGCCAACCCGGACGTTGTCCTTGAAAACCTGATGAAAAAGGGCGCTCGTCGTATTGACGCCTGATCCATCCAATAAGTCGTCCCTGGCTGCTTAATTCGCAGCAGGGACGCAGCCAGATCTTCTTTTTTACATCAGGGATGTGAAAGCCATGTCACAATTTGCTCTATCTATCCAACAGGAGGACAACCGCTTTTTCAGTGGTGAGTCTTCCCCACTGTTCAGTACCGAAACCGCCCGGATAGCCCGGGACTTTCATCGCCGGATACCCGGTTATGAACCTACTCCACTGAGATCCCTGGATCACCTGGCACAACAGCTTGGCCTGGGAAAAATACTGGTCAAGGATGAATCCTATCGCTTTGGCCTCAACGCCTTCAAAGTACTGGGAGGCTCTTACGCCATCGGCCAGTGTGTCAGCCGGAAGCTGGGGATTGCCCTGGAAGACTTCACCTTTGACAGCCTCAAAGGACAGGAACCCATCACTTTTGCCACCGCAACCGATGGCAACCATGGCCGGGGAATTGCCTGGGCCGCCCAACAGCTCGGCCAGAATGCCGTTGTTTATATGCCGAAAGGCGCAGCAGCCGAGCGGGTAGAAAACATCCGTCGCCTGGGTGCTGAGTGCATCGTTACTGACCTGAATTACGACGATGCGGTTCGTCTGGCCTGCAAAAATGCCGATGAAAATGGCTGGCTGATGGTGCAGGACACCGCCTGGGAAGGGTATACCGAGATTCCCACCTGGATCATGCAGGGATACATGACCATGGCCGACGAAGCGGCTGAACAGATCCAGGCTCTGGGCATAGACCTGCCTTCCCACGTCATTCTCCAGGCCGGCGTTGGTGCCATGGCCGGTGGCGTACTGGGCTACCTTGCCAACCGCTATGGTGCTGAAAACTTTACTGGCATCACCGCCGAACCTCATCAGGCGGACTGCATCTACCGTTCCGGCTGCAGCAAAGACGGCTCTGCCATCAATGTCACCGGTGACCTGGACACCATCATGGTCGGCCTCGCCTGTGGTGAACCTAACCCTCTGGGCTGGGAAGTTCTCAGAAACTGCAGCCGCCACTTCCTGTCCGTTGAAGACCGGACTGCGTCTCTGGGTATGCGCATTCAGGCCAGCCCTCTGCCCGGGGATGAACGGATTATTTCCGGCGAGTCCGGAGCCATTGGTGTGGGCACACTTTATGCCATTGCCAATCACCCACACGCCAAAGACATCATGCAGAAACTTGGCCTAAACCAGAACTCGGTAGTGCTGTTGTTCAATACCGAAGGCGACACTGACCCGGTCAACTACCAGAACGTGGTCTGGGAAGGCAAGTACAGCATTTGATTGTCAGCTCGATCCCTGAGCTGACCAGAAAGACTAAGGCCCCTGAGGGGGCCCTTAAACAAGGATACAAAACCATGACCAAAGAATTGAAACTCCCTTTTTCCGAGATCCTGAAAAAAGCGGAAGAATACAAGCCGGAAATGACTAAATTTCTCCGGGACATGATCGCTATTCCCAGCGAGTCCTGCGATGAAGAAAAAGTGGTCCTGCGCATTAAAGAAGAGATGGAAAAAGTCGGATTCGACAAAGTCGACATCGACCCCCAGGGTAACGTGCTCGGCTACATCGGCCATGGCAAGCACATCATTGCCATGGACGCCCACATTGACACCGTCGGTGTAGGCAACCTGGATAACTGGACCTTTGATCCTTACCAGGGCTACGAAGATGAAGAAACCATCGGTGGCCGTGGCGCGTCTGACCAGGAAGGGGGTATGGCCTCCATGGTATACGCCGGCAAGATCATCAAGGACCTTGGCCTGGAAGACGACTACACACTGGTCGTTACCGGTACCGTTCAGGAAGAAGACTGTGACGGCCTGTGCTGGCAGTACATTATTAATGAAACCGGCCTCAAGCCCGAGTTTGTGGTCAGCACCGAGCCAACGGACTGCAACATCTACCGTGGTCAGCGTGGCCGCATGGAAATCCGGGTAGAAGTCAGTGGTGTCAGCTGCCATGGCTCAGCTCCGGAGCGTGGTGACAACGCCATCTTCAAGATGGGCCCGATTCTTAACGAAATCAATGAACTCTCCCAGAACCTGGGCGACGATGAGTTCCTGGGCAAGGGAACCCTGACCGTTTCTGAAATCTTCTTTACCTCTCCAAGCCGCTGTGCGGTTGCCGACAGCTGCGCCATTTCTATCGACCGTCGTCTGACCTGGGGTGAAACCTGGGAAGGTGCTCTGGACGAGATCCGTGCCCTGCCTGCAGTCAAGGCCGCTGACGCCAAAGTCACTATGTACAACTATGACCGTCCTGCCTACACCGGGCTGGTCTATGAAACCGAGTGCTACTTCCCAG
The DNA here is from genome assembly GCF_057680865.1 of Endozoicomonas sp. Z74. Lineage (NCBI taxonomy): Bacteria > Pseudomonadati > Pseudomonadota > Gammaproteobacteria > Oceanospirillales > Endozoicomonadaceae > Endozoicomonas > Endozoicomonas sp. Z74. The sequence goes on along the minus strand of NZ_JBLYZI010000001.1, from coordinate 115,299 downwards.
CCTGGGTCATTCCTGAAGACCACATGGTGACAAAAACCACTGAAGACTGCTTCGAACTGCTGTTCGACAAGAAGCCTCTGGTCGATAAGTGGACTTTCTCCACCAATGGCGTTTCCATCATGGGCCGTTACAACATTCCTGTGATTGGCTTCGGTCCTGGTAAAGAGCCGGAAGCTCATGCGCCCAATGAAAAAACCTGGAAGGATCACCTGGTTAAGTGCGCCGCCATGTACGCCGCCATTCCAGGTATGTACCTCCATAACCTGGAAAAATAAATTCCAGTTTCGCTGGCAGGTTGGTTCCCCCTGGGGGAACCAACAACTGAAGCAACGCTAGTCGTCGGCTCTCAAGAGGAAAGTCGACCTACGACTGACTTTTTATAAACAGGTAGGTCGGCGTTCTCCAACAGCCGATGACCGCCCCGAAGATAAAGGGATGGGACCATGAACGTCCTGATAAAAAATGCGACCCTGGTCAATGCGGATACCAGTGAGCGGGCAGATCTTCTGACCCGTAATGGCAAAATTGAACGCATTGCCCCTGTCATAGAAATGACAGATAGCGAGAATACCGAAATCATCAACGCCGCCGGTCAGTATGTGATACCCGGCGGCGTTGACGTTCACACCCACCTGAATATTGATGTGGGCATTGCCCGCAGCTGCGATGACTTTTACAGCGGTACCGTTTCCGCCGCCTGCGGAGGCACCACCACCATTGTTGACCATATGGGCTTCGGTCCGGCGGGCTGCTCCCTGCACCATCAACTGGAACGGTACCATGAGTATGCCCGGGACAAAGCGGTTATTGACTACAGTTTCCATGGCACCATCCAGCATATTGACGACAGCATTCTGGATGAAATGGAGTCCATGGTCGTCGATGAAGGCATCAGCAGTTTCAAACTCTACCTCACCTACAACTATAAACTGGATGACAGCCAGGTTCTGGCCGCTCTTGAACGATTAAACGAGCTGAATGCCCTGACCTGCGTCCACCCGGAAAACGACGGAGCCATTCGGTTCCTGAAAAACAAATTACTGGACAATGGGCAGAAAGCGCCCATTTATCATGCCCTCAGCCGACCACCTGAGTGTGAGGCGGAAGCCGTTGGCAGAATGATCAACCTGGCTACCCTGGCCGGGGACGCCCCCATATATATTGTGCACTTGTCCAATGGCATCGGCCTGGAATACATCCGCCAGGCTCACCAGCGGGGACAGGCAGTCTATGCCGAAACCTGCCCGCAATACCTGTTGCTGAACATCAATAGTTACAACACCACCGGTTCTGAAGAGCACCCCTGGGATGAAGGCCTGAAGTACATCATGAGCCCGCCACTGCGGGATCACTACCACCAGAAGCAACTCTGGGAGGGGCTCAATGATCGTACCATTAGCACCATTGCCACCGACCATTGCGCCTTTACCATGGCCCAGAAACGGGCCGGACGTGATGGCTTCCAGTATTGTCCCAACGGTTTGCCTGGCGTTGAGAACCGGGTTCCCCTGCTCTTTTCCGAAGGGGTGATGAAAGACCGGCTGTCCATCAACCACTTTGTGGAACTGGTCAGCACCCGCCCGGCACAGCTGTTTGGTCTTTACCCCAACAAAGGGTTGATTGCCGAAGGGGCTGACGCCGATCTGGTGATCCTCGACCCGGACCGGGAAGTCACTCTCAGCCAGAGACTGATGCATGGCCGGGCAGATTATTGCCCCTATGAAGGCTTGAAGCTCCAGGGGTATCCGGTCATGACCCTGTCCAGAGGCAAGATCATTGCCCGGGATGGCCAGTTCACCGGCTCACCGGGTCACGGCCAGTTCATACCCAGAAAACCATTGAATGAGTCTTTTCGCTACTGGGTGAATTAATTTTCAGAATTGCCGTCAGTTTTCACAAGCATCAAGGATTATGTTATGTCCGTTGGTACCTCTCAGGAACGCCTGGATGCCCGGGCCAAGGTAACAGGTCGCTGTCGTTTTACCAGTGATCTGACCCTGCCCGGCACCCGTATTGCCAGATACCTCCACAGTACAATTGCCCATGGCAGGGTCAAGGCCATCGACACCTCTGAAGCCGAAGCCATGACTGGGGTAGAGGCCGTATTTACTTTTGCCGATATTCCCAAAATACCTTTTGCCACGGCCGGCCATGCCTTCAATCTTGACCCGGCGGCACGGGATAAAGAAGACCGCCTGCTGCTCACTGAGCATGTTCGCTATCACGGTGATGAAATTGCCGTAGTCGTGGCAGTGGACAGCCTGACTGCCAGCCAGGCCCTGAAAAAAATCAAAGTCACCTATGAAGAATACCCGGCCCTGTTGAGCCACGAACAGGCATTGGCAGAAGGGGCTACGGAAATTCACCCGGGCAGCCAGAACCGGGTGGGTGAACACAGTTACCAGTGCGGTGATGTCCAGCAGTCATTGCAGGATTCCGATATCCGCGTTGAAGGGCAATACCAGACCCAGATGGTTCAGCACTGCCATATGGAAAACCATGTGGCCTGGGCCTACATGGACGACACCGACCATATTGTTGTGATGTCTTCCACCCAGATTCCCCATATCTGTCGCCGTATTGTCAGCCAGGCCCTTGATGTCCCCATCAGTACCGTACAGGTGATCAAACCGGCAGTTGGTGGCGGTTTTGGCAACAAGCAGGATGTGGTGCTGGAACCCATGGTTGCCTTCCTGACGAAAAAACTGGGTGGTATTCCCGTGATGCTGGAGCTGGACCGTGAAGAGTGCCTGACCAGCACCCGCATGCGTCACCCTTTCCGGGTCAACACACAATGTGGGGTCAATAAGGACGGCACACTGAAAGCGCTGACCATGGATGTCTCCTCCAATACCGGCGGCTATGCCTCCCATGGACACTCTATTGCCAAGGCGGCAGGCTCCAAGATTGCCCCACTTTATCCACAGGCGGCACTCTCTTATCAGGCAGTGACTCACTATTCCAATTTGCCCGCGGCAGGTGCCATGCGGGGCTATGGATCCCCCCAACTGGTGTTTGCGGTGGAGTCCACCATGGAAGACGCTGCCCGGCTCATCGGCATGGACAGCATTGATTTTCGTCTGCGCAACGCCGCCCAGACTGGGGATATCAACCCATTGACCGGTAAACCCATTGAGAGCACAGGGATTCGTGAATGCCTGAGCAAAGGCCGCGAACAATTCCAGTGGGATCAGAAAAAAGAGCAACATCAGGCATTTAAAACCGGCAACATCCGTCGGGGGCTGGGCATCGCCGGCTTCTCCTACGGCAGTGGCACTTTCCCCGCCTCAGTGGAAATTGCCGGTGCCCGCATGGTGCTCAATCAGGATGGACGGGTAACCGTACAGGTAGGCGCCACAGAAATTGGTCAGGGCTCCGATACGGTGATCGCCCAGATGGCCGCTGAACGACTGGGTATTCCCACCTCTTCCATTAAAGTGGTCTCCACCCAGGACACCGATACCACACCTTTCGACCCCGGTGCCTTTGCCTCCCGCCAGACCTATATTGTTTGCCAGGCCGTAGCGGAAGCCGCCGACCAGCTTCGCGGAAAAATCCTGGAGCACGCCGCCCTCATGCTGGAAGCTCCTCTGGAGCAGCTCGAACTCGCGGACAATACCATTATCCACAACGGCCAGAACAAACGGCTGCCTCTGGGAGAACTGGCACTGGATGCCTACTATCACAAAACCCGCGGGCAACAACTCACCGCCGATGTTTCACGAAAAGTGACCACTAACGCCTATTCCTATGGCTGCACCCTTGTGGAAGTAGAGGTCGATATCGAGCTGTGCCAGGTAACCATTCTCGGCATTCGCAATGTTCACGACGCAGGTAAGGTAATTAATCCCGACCTGGCTGCGGGACAGGTGTACGGTGGAGTCGGCATGGGCATTTCCGGGGCTCTCAGTGAAGAGCTTCTGACAGATCCGGAAACCGGGTGGATCTACAACAACAATCTGCTGGACTACAAAATTGCCACCATGATTGATGCTCCGGATATCCAGTGTGACTTTGTGGAGACCCACGAGCCCACTGCCGCGTTCGGTAACAAATCCCTGGGTGAGCCTCCCCTGCTGTCCGTTGCCCCGGCCATCCGCAACGCCATATTGGACGCTACCGGTGTCGCCATGAACCAGCTGCCCATGTCACCAAAAGCCCTGTTCAGGGCCTTCCGTTCTGCCGGGCTGATTAAGGAGTAAGGGTATGTTTCCCATTGAGCAGTATTACCGGGCCAGCAGTATCGACAATGCCTGTGCCCTGCTGGCGGATCACCCCGACAGCAAACTGATTGCCGGAGGCACCGATGTGCTTATCCGTCTTCGTGAGGGCAAACGTGGCTTCAGCCAACTGGTGGATATCCACGGAATTGAAGACCTGACCCGAATCACACGCCATGATGATGGTACCCTGGTGATTGGCTCTGGAGTCTGCTTCACCCAGTTGATTGATTACCTGAACCACCATGACCTGTTACCGGCCCTGGTGGAAGGCGCCTCTTCCATTGGCGGCCCCCAGGTTCGCAACATGGCCACCATCGGCGGCAATATCTGTAACGGTGCTCCCAGTGCCGACAGCGCCGCTCCTCTTCTGGCCTATGATGCCGTATTAACCCTGCAGAGCCGGACAGGAACCCGGGAAATGCCGGTCGAGCACTTTTATGCAGGGCCTGGCAAAGTTCACCTTGAACCCGGTGAGCTGGTAACCCGGATCACGGTTCAACCTGACAGTTACCAGAGCACGGATCGTCAGAAAACCGGCAGCCATTTTCACAAATACGCCATGCGCAAAGCCATGGATATCGCCACTATCGGTTGTGCCGCAGCCTGCACAATAGAGGACAACTGTCTTCAATCCATGAAACTGGCTTATACCGTGGCAGCTCCTGTCCCCAGGCGTTGCCGAACCCTTGAAGAACAGGTATCCGGCCAGCCGGTTTCCCGCTCACTCATCCGGGACATAGCCGCCATGGTTCTGGAAGAGCTCTCCCCAAGAAATTCCTGGCGTGCCAGCAAGGACTTCCGGGAGCATATTATCCGCACTCTCGCCGACCGGGTGGTGACTGAGGCCATGATTCGTGCCGGGGCACGACTGGAAAAAGCTGGAGATGCTTTATGAAACAGATTATTCAATGCCAGCTTAATGGCAAACCGGTCGAACTGGTGATCGACGTTAGACAGTCACTGCTGGAAGCACTTCGGGAGCATGGCCTGACCGGCTGCAAGGAAGGCTGCGGCGTAGGCGAATGTGGTGCCTGCACAGTACTGATTGATGATGTACCTGTGGACAGCTGCATCACTCTGGCCATCAGGGCGGAAGGAAGGGCGATTCGTACCATTGAGGGAGAGTCGGTTAATGGGGAACTGTCGTCCGTTCAGCAGGCCTATATTGATGCCGGGGCCGTTCAGTGCGGTTTTTGTACCCCGGGCCTGGTGATGAAAACCACCTCTTTCGTGGAAGGCCTTGCTCAAAAAGGAGGCTGCTGTCAGGATAGCTCTTCAAATAAAAGCGCCAGGGACAACATCCGCCGCGAGCATGCAGGCAACCTGTGCCGCTGCACCGGTTACCAGACTGTGGTTGACGCGGTAGAAAAAAGCATTGAGTACCAGACTCAAAAGGAATAATCACTGATGACCCTGAATCCAGATCCGGTAACGCTGCTGATTGCCAACACGATCAAGCCTGGTAAACAGGAAGAATACCGTATCTGGATGGCAGGCATCAGTGAAGCTGCCCGGAAATTCGATGGGTACGAAGGCACCCAGGTGATCAAGCCCACCCGTGAGGATGACCGCAGCCTTCATACCCTGATCCGCTTTCGTGACCATGTAACCCTGTCGGCCTGGGAAGAGTCGGAAGAACGTTATCAATGGCTGGAAAAACTGCCAGATCTGGTTGAGTCAATTCAGGCAGAAAGACTTGAGGGCATTGAGTTCTGGTTCGAACCGCCCACGAAGGCCCTGCAGAAACCACCCAAATACCGAATGGCCCTGGTCACCCTGCTGGCCATTTATCCACAGATTTTTTTCATCCCGCCCTTCATTTCCATGATGCTCCCAGAGTCCATGCCACGCTTTCTGGCCACGTTGATCAGCTGCCTTTGCACCGTGCTGCTGATGACCTGGGTGGTGATGCCCACCATGACCCGGGTGTTTGCTTTCTGGCTATTTAAAGAAGGCCGCAAAAAGAACCGTAAACAATAGCCGCTTGATCATCACGAAATTAAAACTGTTCATGTTATCTCTGAAAATGGCCAGTGCCTGACCCATAAGAGGTCAGGGCTTTTTCTTTCAGTCAATTCGCTTAATGATCATGTTATTTTTCTCTCCTGCTTGCTTTTCCAGACAGTCTTCTTACTCATATTTTTTTCATAACATTAAGAAACTGCCTGGAAAATACTTCCACAAATAAATCACCTTGATTAGCAGGATGGAAAAATAAGACACGCCACTGTTTATGCGGCTTCTACGACTTCTGCAACAAAATGATGAAAGTGCATTTACTCAAAAGATACCGTCATCACACTGTAGTGCGAGAACTCGATTAATGCCATAAATTAAAAGGCAGTTAACCTCCAGCAACCGGATCTTTAATCACCAGGATTTCCGGTACTTCATTCTCCTGCTGATGTTCACCGGAAAATTTAACAAATGACTCCCGTGTTAAAAGGCCGGCAATTGCCCCGGCAACCACCGCATAAACAATTAACATCATCGCGGACTGAAAATCCCCCAGTGCAGGTTGTTCTGGATGGATTCCCGCTGTACCGGCGATTTGAGCCCACAAACCACTTCCGGAAAGGGCCAGACCGGGAATGGCCATCAAGACACCGGTCCAGAAAAACTGGAGGGTATTCACATGGGAACTGGCAGCCCCCATCAACCGGGCAGGCACCATTGCCAGGGCAATCGGGAAGTTCATAGCCGTTCCACCGGAGAAGAAACCAATCACGAAAAAGACGACCGGGCTGGCACTGGCCGGATGATGAATCAGATAGGTCAGGGCACAGGCATGACCAATAGCTGAAACCACCGTAATCGGGCAGTTCATCCTCACCTTTTCAGAGAACCATACCCAGAACGGACAACCGAAAAGCATTCCCACAAAAGCAAAGGATGAGATGGCGACAGCCTCCGGCTGAGACAGCCCTACCTGGGTCAGAAAGATAGGCCCCCACACAAGACTGACCGCCATATGAGCCCCGAACACCATGCCCGCATGAACCGTATTCAGCCAGAGCCGGGGACGCATCATCACTTCAATCATGCAACTGGCAACCTGCAGTACAAGCCGCTTGATACCAGGCCATACAATGGAAACACTTTCGGGCAGACGGGGTTCACGAATGAACATAAACATCAGCACAGACACAGCCGCGATAATCACCACCAGCATATTCAGCGCCATTGACCAGCCATAGTGTTCCACTGCAAAGCGAATCGCGTTCTGGTTAAAATACGAACCGATGGCACCAATGGCCTGTACCAGACTGAACATGATGCCAAACCGTTGGAGACCGAACCATTTTCCCCCTACGACGCCCGCACCCACAAAGCCAAAGGCCCCGCCAACCGCCAGCAGCAGGTTTGACAGCACCAGCATTTCAAAAGAATTGGCATTGGCAAAACCGATCCCGCCCAGGACCGTGAAGACACTCACAACAGGAAGTACCCGGACGCCGAGGTGGTCCAGAATAGAGCCGGAAAATAGTTGCACACCGGCTACGGCCCAGGTGTAAACCGATGCTATAATCCCCACCTGGGTCAAGGTAAGACCCAGGTCATCAGCAATGAAGGTGCTGGTTACTCCATAGGCTATCGATATTGCAAAACAGGTGATCACATAGAGGGTGGTAACCCCCCAGATAATCCACGCCTTTAGTCCACCTAACTTATCAAATTTTGCCATGTGACCTTCCCCTTTTAGGACTGCATGTACTGTTATTTGTGTGTTACACACCACCAACAAAACCTGACCATTTGGTCAACTTTGTGCCTATCTGAAGCGTCATGCAATCTTTTTGATGGCTTCTTATGATTTAAATCAAAAAAATCGGACAATAATTAACACCACCCGCCATATCTGACCTTTTTTTAACCAGACAGCTGATATTCAACTATTGGAAACGGAAAGAAAGTAACTAATAAGTTCAGAGACAATGACAAGAAAATTGAAACAACCCAATACCCCACAGGAGCTTTAAGATAAATTTTTATCATCATCAAAAATAGCCATCTGAATCCTGATCCCTGCTCTTTTTTCAGGAAATTCTGATTCAGAAAACACACTACAAATGACGTTAAATTTCTGAAGATATAGACTTTCAAATACATCAACCCACAAACATTAAATCAAAAAAAACTGCACAAAAATCAAACAAACCAAAAACAGCTCATCATCATTTAATCAATTTTGTTTACCGTCCATTGATTTTGATCAATTTATCTTTTTCAAGTTATTTCTAGAATCCGCGACTTAAACAGGTCACCAGAGAAATCATAATGAAAAACCGGTGGTTAATCGCAGCTTCCGCAGTGGGTATTCATGTTTCAATAGGTTCTGCCTATGCGTGGAGTGTTTTCAACCTCCCATTGGAATCAACCTATGGCTGGTCCAGAAGCGAGGTAGCCTTTACGTTCAGTCTTGCCATATTCTTTCTGGGCCTTTCTGCAGCGGTGATGGGTCATTTTGTTGAAAAAAATGGGCCCAGGGCCGCAGGACTGCTTTCAACCCTTTTGTTTGGGGCAGGCATGCTGGGTTCCTGGGTCGCCACTGAAATTGGCAGCCTCCATATGCTCTGGCTGAGTTATGGCGTTCTCGGGGGAGTGGGTCTTGGAGTCGGTTATATTGCTCCGGTTTCCACCCTGATCAAATGGTTTCCAGACCGCCGGGGCCTGGCCACAGGGCTTGCGATCATGGGCTTCGGGTTTGGCGCCATGATTGCCGCCCCGATTTTCAGTGCATTGATCAGCCTGATGGGCATCCCCTCTACTTTTCTGACGATGGGAGTCGTGTATTTTGCACTGATGCTGGGTTCATCGCTCTATCTCGAACGCCCTCCCACCGGTTGGATGCCAGACAAAATGCGTGCAGAGATTGCTTCCGGTGAGCGCGAGCACAAAGAAGACCTGTCACAAATGACGGCCTCGGAAGCGGTCAGAACATGGCCCTTCTGGGGGCTGTGGATCATGATGTTCATTAACATTACCTGCGGCATTGCCATTATTTACGCCGCTTCTCCCCTGGCTCAGGAGAGCATTGGCCTGACCCCTGAAGAAGCCGCCGCCATGGTCGGGTTGATGGCTCTGTTCAACGGCGTTGGTCGTCTTGCCTGGGCATCCTTTTCGGACTACTTCGGAAGACCGCAAACTTACGTTGCCTTTTTTATTTTGCAGATCGCCTGCTTTTACTTCCTCCCAAGCCTGAGCAGTGCGCTGCTGTTCCAGGCCACTCTGTTCTTAATCCTGACCTGCTATGGTGGGGGGTTCGCCACTCTGCCAGCCTTTATCGGAGACCTGTTTGGCACCCGCCAGCTGGCGGTGATCCATGGCTACACACTGACGGCATGGGCTCTGGCTGGACTGACAGGGCCTCAACTGGCCGCCTATGTCCGTTCAATCACGGGCAGCTATGCCTCCACCCTGTACCTTTTTGCCGGCCTGTTTTGTGTCGCTCTGGCGGTTTCCCTGATGATCCATGCATACGTCAACCGGAAATCGTCCTCTACTGAAGGAATGGCACAACTCAGCATGGAGTGAAGCATTCTGCTTTTTGACGCCGACTTTTCAGGAACTGCCAGACCCAACCATATAGCAGAGAACGTCGCTGGCAACACAATTTACAGGCTGTGAGTAAGTCAACACACACAGCGGCTTCCGTCGCTTACCTGCAGCCTGGCTCGTTTTAAAGTAAGGAGAAAACATGGCCGAATTCAATGTATTGGGAAAACGGGTGTCCCGGGTGGATGGCCAGGCAAAGGTAACGGGCCGAGCGGTTTATGGCAATGACATTCATATGCCAGGCATGCTCCACGGCGTTTGCCGCTATGCGGATATTCCCGCCGGTGAAATTGTGAACATCGACACCAGTGACGCTGAAAAGGTTGAAGGTGTCGTTAAAATTGCCACCTACAATGACATTCCGGGCAACCCACTGGTTGGGGTTATCATCAAGGATTACCCTCCGATTGTGAAAGACCGGGTTTGCTTTACCGGGGATGTGGTGGCCGTTGTAGCCGCCGAAACCTATGAAGCCGCCTGCCTGGCAGCGGACAAAATCAAGGTTGAATATAACCCTTTTCAACCGGTCTGTGATGTGCACGCGGCCCTTGAAGACGGTGCCCGCCTGATTCATCCGGAGATGGGTTCCGACTCTAATATTGTGGCGACGCACCACACCGTGAAAGGGGACGTTGAACTCGGTTTCAGCCAGTCGGAGCATGTGATTGAGCGCACCTACCAGGTGGGCTTCCAGGAACACGGTTATATTGAGCCGGAGTCAGTAACTGCTTACATCAACCCCACCACCGGCAACCTGGTAGTGACCGGCTCTATACAAAACCCCCACGCAGCAAGAGATGCCGCCGCTGCTTTTCTGGGGCTTCAGCACTGCGACATTGAAGTGGACAAAGCGGTCATGGGAGGGGCGTTCGGAGGCAAGGACCACTCCATTGATAATATCGTCTGCCGTGTCGGCCTGATGGCCAAGCTGACCGGTCGCCCCGTGAAGTTTACCTACACCCGCGAGCACTCCATTCTGGAGAGCACCAAGCGCCACCCCTATCACATGACCTATAAGGTCGGCTTTGGCAATGACGGCCGAATCAATGCCATGAAAATCGACATTCTGGCCGACAGTGGTGCCTACGCTACCTGTACACCCTTTGTAACCTGGCGTTCTTCGGTACAGGCTGCAGGCCCCTATGCTATTGACCATGTTCGTGTGGATATCAAAGGTGTTTACACCAATAACTCAGTCAGTGGAGCCATGCGGGGTTTTGGCTCCCCCCAGGTGGTTTACGCCAATGAATCCCTGATGGATGAAATTGCGGAAATCTGTGGTATCGATGCCATTGACGTCCGTCGGCTCAACGCCCTGAAGCAGGGTGATACCAGCATAACCGGACAGGTGTTCAATAATCACACGGTGTCTGCCACAGAAGTCCTGGAAAAGGCCGTCAGCCAGTCCGAGTACAAAGCCAAAGTGGCAGAGTACCAACGCAGAAATGCCGGGAATGACCCGGTCAAATACGGCATTGGCCTTGCCATCAGTTACCGTGGCTGCTCCATGGGGGCCGAAGGGGTAGACGCCTCATCAGCTCTGGTCTCCGTCAATACCGATGGCAGTGTCAACGTTTCTACCGGGGTCAGCGAAAACGGCCAGGGCCTGCAAACCACCATGAGCCTCATTGCCGCCGAAGAGCTGGGTGTGGATATTACTGCGGTTAAATTCATTGAGCCCTCAACAGCCATGATCTCCGATGGTGGCCCCACCGTTGCTTCCCGGGCCACCATGACGGGAGGAAACGCGGTAAAAAATGGGGCAAGGGAGGTGAAGGAGCGAATCTTCAACGTCATTGCCCCCGAGCTTGAAGTTGAGGAACTGGCTCAAACCCAGTGGCAAAATGGTGTCATCAGCAACAGGGAAAGGCCTGAGCTCTCCATCCCGTTTGCTGAAGCTGCCAACAAAACCAAGTGGGCAGGCAAAAGCCTGGCTGCCTACGGCTGGTATGATCAGCCAGACATTCACTGGGATGAAGAAAAAGGCACTGGAAGCCCTTACGCCACCTGGGTGTATGGCTGCCAGGTGATTGATCTCAAAGTGGATACCAGCACCGGTAAAATTGAACTGCTGGATATTACCGCAGCCCACGACGTTGGTCAGGTGATCAGCACCGTCGGCTATGAAGGCCAGGTGGCAGGAGGCATTGCTCAGGGAGTAGGACTGGGTGTCCTGGAAGACTACAACATTGAGCACGGAGAACTGAAATCCGAAAACCTCGACAGCTACCTCCTGCCCACCATCAAGGATATTCCCGCCATCCATGTTATGGCAGTGGAAAACACCGATCCCGGCGGCCCCTTTGGAGCCAAAAGTATCGGTGAACCCGCCACTGAACTGGCGGCTGCGGCGATCAACAATGCGGTCAGTTTTGCCCTGGGCCAACGTATACGACAACTTCCTTTGACCCTGGAGCAGGTGGTACTGGGCTATAACCTGAAGAAACCCGCCCGCCAGAGCGAACTGATGATGGCATCGGAGGAAAAGAAACATACCCACCGCCTGAACAGTTTTTCCGTTCGCAACCCTGAATCACTGGAGCATGCTCTGGAGTTACTGGCCGATGGCTCCGCCACCACCTTAGCAGGAGGAACCGATGTACTGGTCCAGGGACGATTCCACTCTGAAGAAAGCACACTGATTAATATTTCCTCACTGCCTGGGCTCTGTGATATCACAGAAACTGCTTCAGAGGTGAGCATCGGTGGTGGGGTTACCTTTAATGATCTGACCGATCACCCGGCCATTGCTGAACACTTCCCTCTGCTGGCCACCGCCTGCCACACCATTGGCTCTCACCAGATACGGAACCGGGCCACCCTTGGTGGAAATATCGTCAATGCCGCACCCTGCGCAGATTCAGTGCCCCCACTGGTGATCTACGCAGCGGAAGTCGAACTCCGGTCTTCAACCAATACCCGCAGGATGCCTCTGAGCGAGTTTATTACCGGGGGATATCGAACCCGGCTGGATACCGGGGAGCTGTTAACACAGGTGATTATTCCCAAATTACCCACCGGGGGTTTTATTCAGAAATACAGTCAGCTTGGCCGCCGGAACGCCCTTAATATCACCCGGTTAAGCCTGACCAGTCTGATGAGCTTCGATGAGCAAGGAAAAATCAGTGAGTGTCGTCTGGTGGATGGGGCACTGTTCAGCAAACCTCAACGCCTGACAGCATTGGAAGCAGTGTTAACCGGACACCCCCTGAGTGAGGCCACCCTGGAAAGAGCCGACGGTGTACTGATCGATATGATCGACACGCAGATTGGCGGGCGCTGGTCGGCAAAATACAAACAACCCGTCTTTCTCAATATGTTCAGAGACCTGATGACTGACATTCAATTAGAGATGCAAAAAGAACTGCAAAAGGGAGAAGCCTGATGAACCAGCCTCGTGAAATGACCCGCATCAGTCTCTCTGTGAATGGCGTTCACCATGAACTTGAGGTGGACGGCAACACCCGCCTTCTTGATCTGGTTCGAAACCAGCTGCACCACACGGGCACCAAAGAAGGGTGCTCTGTAGGAGAGTGTGGAGCCTGTACCGTGATTATGAACCAGAAGTCAGTGTGCTCCTGTATGGTGCTCGCAGCCCAGTGCGACGGTGCTGAAATCACGACCATTGAAGGACTGGAGCAGGATGCGGAGGCTCAACGATTGCAGAAAGCATTCATCGAAGAAGGCGGTGTCCAGTGTGGCTTTTGCACACCGGGAGTTCTTATGAGCACAAAAGCGCTTGTGGATAAACACCCCAACCCCACCCGGGAGCAGGTGCTGGATGCCCTGGAAGGCAACCTCTGCCGCTGCACCGGCTATCAACCCATTCTGAAGTCCGTGGAAACCTTCCTGGATGAAAAAATAGTGGATGCCACTGCTTCATAGCGAATGGTCAGAGTAGCAGGCAATTCTGACGGGTTGCCTGCTAGTACAGGAAAGCATATATATCCCTACATGCACATACCCGCAGCGTAAGAGAAAAGCACAGCTTTTGTTGCGCTTCGCTATGCTCAGCAGCAACCTACTGCATTCGTTTACGTAGGTTGCTGCTGAACGCAGTGAAGCGCAACTGAAAAAAACACAGAAGTGAATACAGAAATCAGGACACCCATGGCCTGTCATCTGCCAGCTGTTGCTCAAAGGTACTGATAAAAAAGTCTTTGAACAACTGGCAGCTATGATCCAGCTGCTTCAGTTCGGGGTAGTATAAGTTCAGCACCCAGTCGGCGGTCTTGTATTCCGGGAGCAGCTGAACCAGCTGGCCACTCCGGAGACTCTGCTCCACCACGTAGCGGGGTAGATAGCCAATACCCATGCCCATTTTCGCAGCATCAAACAGAAGATTGGTATCGCTTACTTCAAGGTTATCCGGAATACCCACCAGTTTTACCTGCCCATCCACCTCAAACGCCCACTGTCGTGAATGAGTCAGGGAGTCCGCATACAGACAGGTATGCTCCTGTAAATGCCCTGGCAATCTGGGGACATCACGCCCTTCCAGATAATCCGGCGAAGCCACCAGAACAAAGGGCTCCCGCAGCAGATTTCGCTTTACCAGAGGCAAGTCCCGGCTATCCAGAGGCTGATAGGAAGCCTGGGCGTTGATAACCAGGTCATAGCGCCCATGTTGATCCAGGCCGTATGGATTGATATCCAGGGAAAACCGGACCTTTCGATAATCCCGGTTAAAGGCGTTGATAATGGGCAGTAATACATTCTGGGCAAAGATGGGGGTGCAGCAGATGCGCACCATGCCCTGGGGCTCATCCACGAAGCGCTCCATATCATGGATCAGCGTGCGGATATTGTCACTGATCGGACCAAACCGCTCAAACAGACACCGCCCGGCAGAAGTCAGGGTAAAACCGCCACCCCTGCGGCAATGAAGCTTGGCCCCCAGTTGATGCTCCAGATCACTGAGCCAGCGGGAGCCTGTGGATACAGACAAATTCATCTGCTCAGCAGCCGCAGTGATGGACCCCGTCCGAACCATACGGACAAACAACTCCATTTTTCCCGGCAAACTGTGGTCACTGTGATCAAAGGGGACGTGGGCTCGGGGACTACCTGCTCCATACTCTGGCATAAGATATCCATGCAAAACAGAATCATGGAATGAATTATACCCGTCCATTTTGGTGGCACATTGACCTATGTACAGAACAAAGCTTGCAGCAATAGAAACAAACCAGTCTGACTATTTGCTGCTTCGCTATTCTTTCACATACGCACAGGATACCCTGCCCAGCCTGAACAAGCTGTTGCCGTCCGGAATTGGTGGATAGCAGCAGTGGAAAGGTTGTTTCAGCAACTGAAGCCGTTCCCATAAGTCGCAACTCGCTATGAACGATTTGGTCATAACTACCTGGGAATGCTTCAGTTAGCCGCTTCCTCGACCTGATTGGCGTAATTAAGAACGCCCCTTAGTTCCAGGAAGGGAGGCCTTCATCAAAACATCTGCAACTGGGGGGATGATGATAGGGCGTACACAATTCATTGCAAGGATAATCAGGCCACTGCACATAAGGCTGAGGCTCTTCCTGTATGGAGCGCAACCAATCTTCAGCGTAACTGCTGACGGCTGGAATCTTTTTGGTCATAGAGTAATGTTGGGATATAACTCCAGGCGCCTTGGCTTGTACATTAAGAGATAGGTAGCTATTGCTAATACCAAATGAAGCCGTGACAGTGAAATCACTCTTGCTTTCAATTAAAGCGATCGGGGGCTGTTCGTCACTACTATGGAAACAAGTTAACTTTGCCGGCTTCTCTGACTCATTATTATAATGGATCAGATAACCATCGCCATCGGAAACAACGTCCATATACAATGGCTCTGCAGTCTTCTCTGAATACCACTTGCCCAAAAAATCATCACATACTGCTGCATGCTCTCCAGCGAAAGCTGGAGGCATCAGCATCAAAGTGGAAAATGCAATCAGTATTTTATTTTTCATTAATTTATCCATTTAGTGCGAGCCTGCACTCGCAGTTGCAGCATAAATACCTGTTTCAACTCGCAATGAACGTTGCTTGTCGAGGTATAAAAATAAGCAATAGATGTCTAACAATAGGCTAAACAACATCTTTATAAAATCGAACGAAATGCAAATAAAAACCCATAGATGGTTGATTATCAAGATAATAAAAAAACCAACGATTGCTAGCATATTAAACCACTCAAAAGCACACATTGATCTAAATCAATTATCAGGACACAACCAACTTTCTCCCAGTGATGAGCTTCACATTGTTAATTAAAGAGGTTTTCTTTGTAAGAAAAATAGACACTCTCCTCATGAAATGACTTTTAAAAACAATTATACAAGTCACCTTGGTGATGACCTGTTGATAGCCCTGAACCAAATATATATGCAGCCAGAGGTTACGGCAGCACCACTTCTCACCCCGTACTCAGATTATATCTCTGGCCTTTACACGCTCTATTGCAAATATGCAAAACCCTCCTTTCAGCCCTGATATTCCCCTTCGACCGTGAATAAGAATAATGGAACCTGTTAATTGTTGAGCAGCTTTTGAGAAGAAAAGAGCGTTCTTACCCTCGGCGTCAGCGCTCCAGAAAACTGCAAGGTTAGAAAAGAACAGCAACGGAAGAATCAGAGTATGCAAACCAAACCCCTGCTGTCTCCAAGGGAGGCCGCTGAAAAAATCAAATCCGGTGACCGTGTGATGATCGGTGGTTTTATGGCCACCGGTTCTCCCCTTCGCATCATTGAGAGCCTGGAAGCACTGGGCACATCAGGGCTGAACATCATCGGCACCGATACTGGCTATGCCGACAAGGGCATTGGACGACTGATCTCTAATAAGCAGGCAAAAAGCGTAAAGGCTTCCCACATTGGCCTGAACCCTGAGACCGGTCGTCAGATGACCGCCGAAGAACTGGATGTTGAGTTGATTCCCCAGGGCACCCTGGCTGAACGGATTCGCTGTGGCGGTGCCGGTATGGGCGGTTTCCTCACCAAAACCGGTATCGGCACCATGGTGGAAGAAGGCAAGCAGAAAATCGTTGTAAACGACGAAGAGTATCTGCTGGAAGAAGCGTTGAGAGCCAATGTTGCCCTGGTCAAAGCCTCCATCGTCGATCGTGCGGGCAACTGCATCTTCAACAAAACCACCAAGAACTTTAACCCAATGATGGCCACTGCCGCAGACCTGGTCATTGTTGAGGCGGAGAAAGTGGTTGAAGTGGGAGAAGTTGAAGCGGACCGATTCACCCTCCCCGGCACCTTTATTGACTTTATTGTGCCCGATGATAGCGGCCTGATGGACTGAGGACTTCTGAACCATGGATAAAAAAGCACTGCGCAACCGTATTGTCAAAAGGGTTGCTGAAGAATTGAAACCCGGTTCCCTGGTCAATCTGGGCATCGGCATGCCCACCCTGGTGGCCAACCATGTTACGGATGAAATGGGCATTCTGTTTCAGTCAGAAAATGGCATGGTAGGCATTGGTCAGAATGCCGTTACAGACGATACCCTTGACCCGGATATTACCAACGCCGGAGGCCAACCGGTCTCCACCGTAGCAGAAGTTTCCTACTTTGACAGCAGCCTCTCCTTCGCCATCATCCGTGGAGGTCATGTAGACAGCACGGTACTGGGGGCTCTGGAAGTAGATGCTCAGGGCAACCTGGCCAACTGGATCATTCCCGGAAAAATGGTACCCGGCATGGGCGGAGCCATGGATCTGGTCACAGGTGCCAAGCAGGTCATCATCGCCATGGAGCACTGCAATAAGAAAGGCCAGCCAAAAATTCTTCAGGAGTGCTCCCTCCCTCTGACTGCCAAAGGCCAGGTGAACCTGATCGTGACAGAAATGGCCGTCATTGAGGTGAACGACGAAGGGCTCCTGTTAAAAGAAATCGCAGTGGACACCACTGTGGAAGATGTGATCAAGGCAACTGGCGCTGAACTGAAGGTGGCCAGCAACCTGAAAACCTTTGGAGAAGTTGAATAATGCAGCCCGGAATGCAACAAGAAGTCGTCATTGTCAGCGCCGCCCGTACCCCCATTGGCGTATTCAACGGTTCACTGGCCAGCATCAGTGCCAAGGACCTCGGTATTTGTGCCGCAAAGGGAGTACTTGAAAAGGCAGGCGTCCAGCCGGAAATGGTTGAGGAGCTGATTCTCGGGAACGTACTGGGCGCCGGTCATGGCATGAACATCGCCCGGCAGGTAGCCCTGGGCGTGGGCATGCCAGAAGCAAGCACTGCCTTTAACGTCAGCAAAGTCTGTGGCTCCGGCCTCAAGGCTGTAGCACTGGCCGCCCAGGCTATTGCCTGTGGTGATATAGAAATTGCCCTGGCCGGTGGTTCTGAAAATATGAGTCAGGCGCCTTATGTTATGCCCAAGGCTCGATGGGGGCAGCGCATGGGTCATGGTCAAATGCTGGACACCATGATCAGTGATGGCCTGACCGATGTATTTAACCACTACCATATGGGCATCACCGCTGAAAATCTGGCGGAGCAATATGAAATCAGTCGTGAAGCCCAGGACGAATACGCAGCCAAAAGTCAGCAGCGGGCCCTGGCGGCTCAGGAAGCCAACCGTTTTGCAGAGGAAATCATCCCTGTGGAAGTGGTCAGCCGAAAGAAAACCACTGTTGTCGATAAAGACGAAGGCCCACGGGAAGGCACTACGGCTGAAAAGCTTTCCAAACTTCGCCCGGCCTTTGCCAAAGAAGGCACCGTAACTGCAGGTAATGCCTCCAGCATTAATGACGGTGCTGCCATGGTTCTGCTGATGTCCCGCAGTAAGGCGGAGTCCCTGGGGCTGAAGCCCATGGCCGTTATCCGCTCATCCGCTTCCGCAGGCGTTGCTCCAGAAGTCATGGGTTACGGACCGGTTCCAGCCACCCAAAAGGCCCTTGCCCGGGCTGGACTGGAGATCAATGACCTGGATCTGGTAGAAGCCAATGAAGCCTTTGCTGTACAGGCATTGTCGGTGACCGAGGGTCTGAAACTGGATCCCGAGAAAACCAACGTCAATGGCGGAGCCGTTGCCCTTGGGCACCCCATCGGCGCTTCCGGTGCCCGGATTCTTGTGACCCTGCTGCACGAAATGGAAAAACGACAGGCGAACAAGGGGCTGGCCACGTTATGCATTGGCGGTGGTATGGGCATCGCCATGGTGGTCGAGCGGGAATAACCCGCTTCCTCAAAACCAGGACCTGGTACTCTCCAGCTCCTGGTTTTTTTAACAGTGGATATTAAGAATCTGCCCGTCTTTCTGGAGCGCTTAACCATCACCCAAACGGGTACCTTCTTAATCTCCATTTATCTGTGATATTCGATAATTAGGGGGAACCTGAAATGGTGGAGCTGACCGCAACCTCAAACCATGAAAACAGTACAGACAGCCTGCTGCAACGCTTTGCCGGGGGCTGTGTCGCCCTGGTGCAGAAATACCTGCCCGATCCTTTTATTTTTGCAGCACTATTAACCCTGTTTGTTTTTGTCATCGCCATGCCCATCAGCCATCAGGGGCCCATGGCCCTGGTCAACGCCTGGGCCGGGGGCTTCTGGAGCCTGCTGGCTTTTGCCATGCAGATGGCACTGGTGGTTGTTACCGGTCATGCCATGGCATCGGCTCCGGTCTTCAAGCGAGGACTGGCCCGGATTGCCCAGGCGGCAAAAACGCCCACTCAGGCCATCTACCTGGTTAGCCTGATTTCTGCCCTGGCCTGTCTGATCAACTGGGGATTTGGCCTGGTCATTGGTGCCCTGTTTGCCCGTGAACTGGCTGCCCGGGTAAAAAACGTCGACTACCGTTTATTGATCGCCTCTGCCTACACCGGTTTCCTGTTCTGGCATGCCGGACTGTCAGGCTCAGTGCCCCTGTCCATTGCCACCGAAGGCAACCTTGAGAAGGTTACCCAGGGGGCCGTTACTGGCGTAGTGCCCACTTCTGAAACCCTGTTTGCTTCTTTCAATCTGGTGATTATCGCCATCATGCTGCTGGTCATCCCACTCATCAACCGTGCCATGCATCCCTGTGCCAGCCAGGTAGTCAGCATCGACCCCAACCTGTTAAAAGAAGAACCCGTTGAAACAAAACCACTGGATCAAATGACCCCTGCTGAAAAAATCGAGAACAGCCGTCTGCTGTCACTGATCCTCGGCCTCATGGGTTATGCGTTTATCGTGGGTTATTTTGTTGAAAAGGGTTTCGCCCTGAACCTGAACATTGTCAATTTTGTCTTTCTGTTCACCGCCATTATTCTCCACGGAACTCCCCGTCGACTGCTGGATGCGGTATTCTCAGCCGCACGCAACACCGCAGGCATACTCCTTCAATTCCCCTTTTACGCGGGCATCATGGGAATGATGACAGCAATGGGCCCGGACGGAGTCTCCGTTGCCGGTGCTATTTCAGACGGTTTTGTTGCCATATCCAATGAAACCACCTTCCCCCTGTTTACCTTTCTCAGTGCCGGTGTCGTGAATTTCTTTGTGCCTTCCGGTGGAGGTCAGTGGGCCGTCCAGGCACCCATCATGATGCCCGCGGGCCTCGAGCTGGGAGTGGATACCGCCAAAACCGCCATGGCCATTGCCTGGGGCGATGCCTGGACCAATATGATCCAGCCTTTCTGGGCGCTCCCTGCACTGGGGATTGCCGGTCTCGGCGCCAAGGATATTATGGGCTACTGTCTGGTGATTCTGATTGCCTCAGGGGTATTAATCAGTACTGGATTGATGTTTTTATAGGCACTATCTGAAGGCTTACTCTTAAACATTCTATTACAACCCGGATGGATTCCTGCGGCACGGAACCCAACCGGGTCATGCCAGTAAACGGCTAACCTGGTGCTTTGGCTGCCTCCTGCTTGACATCAGATGCATCACTACGGCCTGAAATAAGCGCATCCAGCCGGTTAATGGACATCAGCATAATGACTGCCATAACTGCAGCCCCAATACCTATCTTGAGAAAGTAGTCTGCATACACCGGCAAAGTAGTCAGTGAATCAACAGCACCAGACGACTCAGGCACAGCGATATAACCGGCCAGATTCGCTGCTATGATGGATGAAACCCCAAGAGTTAATGTCCGGAACCCCAGAGTGAAGCCCATCATGTGCCCAGGCACCAGCTGTGCAAGCACAGATATCCCCAATGCGCTGATCAAGAGCTCACCCAACCCTTGGAAAAAGTGGGTCAAAATCAGCCAGATCGCAGACACACGACCAAAACTGTCCGCCATAAATGAAGCACCAAAAGCCAGTGACAGAAAAGCAAATGCGCAACACACCATGCCCAATGCAAACTTGCCAGACAGGGATAATCCTTTCTTTTGTTTAGCACTCCTTTCATACCAGAATGCAAGAATCGGACTGAGAATAATGATCCAGAACGGGTTCAGTGCCTGACTGGACACCGGATCAAAAGGAATACCCAAAAATACATGGCGGGTATTATGAATGGCAAAGAATGTCAGAGAACTGCCCATCTGTTTGTAAAGAATAAAAAAGGCAACGGAGAAACCCAGTAAGACCAGGCTGGCAAGCATCTTACTTCTCTGCAGCCTGTCCTCCTTACGCATGTATGACAGGAAAATAAAAATGGCTACAACCACTGCAACTATCAACATGACTTCCATAATTTCATGGTGTGCGATCAGCCAGCTTCCCAATCCAGTTAATCCAACCATGCCCAGCACAACCAGAAGAGGCTTGCCAACCCCGATTTTTGCAAAATCAGGGAGAGAACCAACACCTTTAACCCAGCTGCTCAGGGAAAGATAGATCAGAACAGTCAGTATGTTCCAGGCTCCAGCAATGGCAAAACCGACCGCATATGAGTATTTATGAGCAATAACAGGGGTAATCACCAGGGAAATGCAAGAACCCACATTGACCATCATATAATACAGTGTGAAGGCACTATCAATACGAGGATCGTTTTTGTCATAGGCTTTTGAAATCAGGTTTGAAGGGCAGTTATTTGCCATGGCCCTGCTTACACAACCTCCTGCCAACCCCAGCATGGCCAACTGAAAACTGCCAGTGTAAGCGGCAAAACTCAGTACAAACAGAAAAATGACAATAGCCGTATTACCAATAATTAACGAGCGCTTAACCCCCAAATGGCGATCGGCAAGGTAACCTCCCAGCGCATAAATGATCGTTGAAAATGCTGAGGCGGCGCCATTGATCAAAAAAGCCTTCCCCTCAGGCAAACCAAGATCATTGACCATAAACACCGTGACAATAGCGCTCATTCCATACATGGAAAGCATGGCCGGAAGTATGATCATGCACATCAACCGAAATGCAGGAGGCTGGCGCATAAAAGCTATAGACATAAACATCCCCCATTTATAAAAATGGTGACAGGTGAAAAATCAATAAAGTCAGATAGTTACCAAAAACCTGGAAATAACAGGCATCACATCAGTCAACAACAAAACCACACAAGTGTTTTACTACTGCGCCATTTTTTTATATTGATTCAAATCATAGAAAAACATCCAAATACAGATAAGACCACACTTTATCTATCCTCCCCTTTTAACTGGCTCCCTGCACATTTTTCTATCAGCCAGAACCTTGCCCATTTAATAAAAAAAACTACTTATGTAAAAAACAAATATTCACTACGCATTGGATGCACAGAACAGAACTAGAAACATTTCCTAAATCCAAACCAATATTATTGACGATGATCATCTATATGCAATGACTGGAAATTATAAAAATAACATTCAAAAATCAACCGCTAGAATATAAAACCATAGATAACTACCTGGCAATTTTTATTAATTTGAAAGCATGCTCATCTACTTTAAATAACTTTTATAATAAAAAAACAAATTTACGAAAAACATGCCGGATCTCAATCCGGTAATCAGTAAATTCAATCTATTTATTTTTACCCCACTATTCTTTAACCGTTACCGCAAGACATCAATGCCCTGTATGATCAGGACTTTTCTTCTTGTCCATATTTGGGAAGACACGAATATGGCCCTGAGGCACCCTGACTACTGACTGAAAAATAGTCCTTATCACCAATGGGTATTTTATCTACAGATTTGTCTCTGGAGCGGTTTATACTTTCACCGTCAGTTGAGCAGGATTGCAAACTCTCACTTCGCCCTCCCCCTACAGAGGGCTGGCTTCATTAATTCCTCAAAAAATAAACAAACTGTCATTTATTAAACAGCAATTAACAATACGATTAAAGTAAAAGTAAATCAACTCAGCCTCTCTTGACACACATCAACTCCCCCATTTCAAAGCCCATCTATTCTTACCATCATATTCAATAGCGAACACTCGTTCACACACTTACTGCTTCATATCAAACAATTTTTAACCATTCTTTTTTATTTATAACAGCGGGAAAAAATCAAACAACCGGCCATTCAAGCAAGATAATAAAACATACATTAAAAAACAGTTTTCATTTATTTTATTAATGGAAAACAGGAAGCTGTTGTTATTTAAAAAAATCAATCAGCTGATTGATCAGCAGCTTTCGCTCTGAAAAAAGTAACACAACATCATTCACTGGTCATTTTAACCACAAGCGAAGAGTAATAGAACCATGAAAAAAACAATACTTGCCACTGCCATTATGATGGTTTCCGGCACGGTCTATGGTGGCTGGACATCAGAAGACGGCCGTTTAACCATTGGGGGAGACGCCGAGATAAACTTCGATGTCACCAAAGATAAAAATGGTATTGTCTATGGCAGTAGCGACAACCAGGAAACCAATACTGAATTGGCTGATGACTCCCGCTTTAAGCTGGCGGTCGAATGGAAAGACGTAAAAGAGAGCGGGTCTTTCATCACAGCCAAGGCAGAGCCTCTGATCAAAACCAACGGTAACGTCGAAGTGGATGATATGTACTTCGGTTTTGGCGTTGAAAAAACATGGATGTTCCAGATTGGCCGCTATGAAGCCATGGACCTGTTCCCTCTGGGTAAGGATATTGCCATGTTCTATGCCGCCGGTTCCGATGGCATTGGCAGCGGTATCTATTACTATATGGCCAAGGAAGGCAGGGGCCGCAGCGGTGATGCCGGCCAGGCCAGGATTGTCGGGCATATGGACAACTGGACCATGGAAGTTTCCAGCGTCTATGGCAATACGGCTGATATCCTTTCCGGATCCGATCGATACGTGACGGACTATACCAATATTGAGTCTGACAATAACAGTTTCCTTCTCCGTCCTGCCATGAATTACCTGAGTGATGACGGAACCGTCAGTGTCAGCTTCGGTGGGGAATTCGAAACCAATAAAGATTCTGTCACCATTACACGCACCGCTGATGATGAAGTGTTTGATATTGCTAACCGTTATGGTTTATCCGCTACCACCAGCCTGACCTTTGGTCAATTGCTCTGGAATATCAGCGCTGCCCACCAGAAAGCCAAGGATGCATGGAAAGCAACTACTTATAACACCAACATTACCTATAATAATGCAGCGGCAATCGGGGTGTCTTATGCAGAAAACAATTTTGATGCCAAAGACGACAAGGCCAAATCCTATTTAATCTATACCTCCTATACCCTGCCTATTATGGATTTCAAAAATGCCGAGGTTACTTTTGCCTTGTCCTATTCTGACACCAAAAACGCCTTTGGTGTTAAAGACAAAGATGAAAAGACAAACGCTTTCAGAACCCGATTCAACTATTACTTCTAATCCAATCACTCTGTAAACAAACAGCTGCCTGAAAGGTTTCAGGCAGCTCTAACTTGTTTTAAATCGAACAGACAAAAAAATGAAATACAAAAAAACCGGTAACAACCGGCTTTTTTGATATCAACTCTGTAAATCCATATTACTTCTCCTGACGACAGATCAACCCCATCACCAGGCACTGGGCAAGGTGCATGGAGGTACTCAAAGAGCGCATCCCCATCATTTCCGCTTCTTTCACTTTCAGGAAATGATCCACAATTTCCTTGCTGGGATGAATACTGTGATCGGTAATCACCAGGGTTTTACAATGGCGCTCATGGGCCATCTGAATGCATTCATTGGTCTCATCCGCATGGGGGTGATAACTCACACACATCAGAAGATCCTGTTCACTGATTCGCTTCAGCTGATTCTTGTGCATGGCACCAATGCCATCGAGCAGAATCACATCCACATCCGCCCGCATCAGGGCATAGCACAGATAATAGGAAACCGGAAAAGCACGCCTGACCCCGGTGACATAGATGGTTCTGGCGTTCATCATCAAGTCAATGGAGCGGTCAAAATCCGTGGGTGAAATGGCTGTAGACAGGTTATCAATCGCCATGCCCTGGGGACCGGCAAAAGCATCCAGGAGATGGTGCCCTTCCTTCACTGCCGAAGCCGTTCCTGACGCCCTTCGAACCCGCTCCCGATAACCACTTACCTGACCTTTCAACTGACTTCGATAGAGCTGTTGGAGGTCAGAAAATCCCGCAAATCCAAAAAAGTTGGCAAAACGAACCAGTGTGGAAGGCGACACATCAATCTCACCGGCAATGGCCACCAGGTTTTCCAGCGCAACGGTGTTGGGATGTTGAACAAAAAAGTCCCCTACCAGTCTGAGCCGCTTGCTCATGGCATCATACCGGTCAACGATCTGTCCCTGGAGCTCCTCGAGCGTCCGGGGTGGAACAGGTTTCTGAATTGTCTTCATAGGGACCCACTACTTTTCATATCTTCGTACAGTCTTGTGCCAGACCTTATGGCTTGCTCTCAATGCCTTTACATGGGCAGTGCCATTGCCGGAAAAAATAACACAACAATGGCTCTGCAAACATGAACTGCCCTTTAATCTCCCTGAGCACCGTAGAACAGTTCAAGCTGGTGCTTTGCCGCCTCCTCAACCGAAGGCATAACCGCTTCCATAAAAAACAGACGGTCGAACGCCTCGGGATGAGCCATCATGGTTTCCCGTAATTTACGGCCAAAAGCCATTCTCAGCACGGTACCAATATTAAACTTGGCAGCCGCACCACGGCGCATTTTAATCAGATCTGCCTCCGGGATACCACTGGTGCCGTGAATAACCAGGGGAACATCGGTGGCTTCAGCAATGTTGGCCAGGCTTTCATGGTCAATGGTGGCGGTTGGCTGCGTCAGGCGGTGAATATTACCCACAGATACCGCCACAGCATCAACCCCGGACTCCCGGGCAAACGCTTCAGCTTCAAAAGGATCCGTGGCGATGGTCTTGATGTGTGGCCGGATATCGTCGTAGGGCACCGAACCAATTTCTCCCTCTACAGAGACGCCACAGGCGTGGGCCACTTCCACCACCGCACGGGTACGACGGATATTTTCTTCAAGAGGGAGCTGTGAACCATCAAACATCACAGAGCTGAAGCCATGATGGATCCCCTTGAAGACAATTTCTTCCTCATAGGTATGATCCAGGTGGGCACACACCGGTACACTGGCTTCTTCCGCCAGTGATCGAATCATCCGGGCGGCACTGACCACCCCCATGAAATCCACCAGCGTTTTGTTCGCCGCCAGTATGACAGGACGACCGTAGCATTCAGCTGCATTCACCACGGCCCGGGCATCTTCAAACCCAAACACATTGAAACAGGGTACAGCGTAATCGGATTTAGCCGCTTCGGGCAACAAATCCCTTAAATTTACCAGCATTGTCGTTCGCCTTATTTAATGTGGAACTGCAGCCACGGCAAACATGCAGTCTTTGTTATAGCGCTTGTTCAAACTGCATTTCCGGCTCATGGCTGTCTATCCGTTGTTGTTCATTATTTGAATTTGGCAATCATGCCCTTAATACCAGGTATGGTGTTTACCTGGTCCGCATGAGCTGGCTCGAAATACTGGATCAGTGACTTCGAGGTTTCCCCGACAATGATGGTGAAGTAGTACATCTGGTACCCCGGGGCCGCTACGCTGGGGTGGTAGCCCTTATCGATGGCAATGACACTGCCATCCTTAACCATATAACAGGGGCCGCATTTCTCTTCTTCGGTATAAAGGAACTGGGCGCCAAACCCCTGGGGTGGGTCAAAACGGAATTGATAGACCTCTTCATAACGGGTCTCAATCCCTTCACGGTCTTCGTCGTGTTTATGGGTCGGAAAGCCTGACCAGCCTCCCTTGCCAACGGTGAACAACTCACTCACCAGCAGGCGACCGCGCTTGTCCGCATTCCCCTGCCCCAGGACGTGCTTGATCTTGCGGTGAGTCTTGGTGTCATCACTGCCATACTGCACCACCTGCACGTCATCGGGACGGACAGCGAAGGCTTCCAGTTTTTCTTCGTAACGGCCACCGGCAATCATCACTTCTGCATTGTCAGTCAGGCATTCAATTAATACTTCACTGTCGATGGGGGCATAAACGGCACTGGGGTGTCCATCCCAGATACGTTCACGTTCGCCGATGTTGTCAAATACCTCTCCGTCCACCGTAATACGACAAGTACCGCTGGCCAGGACGGCAGCGGTTTCATAGTTGGCCAGGTGATACCTGTGGGTTCCACCTTTGCTTAGTTGAACACTGTTGAAATAACACAGTGGTGTGGTGTCATCGTTTTCACCAATGATGGCTTCGTTGCGATTGTCAAACGGCTCTATATGCTTGCCCATGGTATTTCCAGAAATAAGTTTCTATCGGTAGGAGCGCTGCATATGTCGGTCGGCATTCTTCTGGCTATTGGCATAGCTTGGCCATAATGAGTGTGCTGACAAGGTGCCAGCGCTCTGTTTTGCCGGCTTAGTTGCCGACTTCCTTCCCTGAAGGAAGCCGGGCTGCTGTTGACGAATTAAGAAGCGCTCTCGCTTTTTCAGAACCGGGGAGGCGCTGAAAAAATCTTCTTGGTACACACTGCCTGTGGGTTTTCCCGGCTTTCAATAAAATCAGCCAGTTCCTGAGTGGTCGGCATGGCCTCTGTACAGGTGTCTTTGGAAACGTTGATGGCGGCGGCGGCAGACCCCATTTTCACAGCTTCCCTGAGGCTTTTACCCCGGATCAGCGCCAGCAGAGTGGTCCCCGCATAGGAGTCACCGGAACCAAACGGTTTTTTGACCTCCACCGTAAAAATGCCCTGCTCAAAACGTTCACCCGAGCGGGTGTAGACCTTGGAACCCAGCTCACCGGCTTTGAGCAGAATGACCCGGGTGGCTCCGGTCATAAAACGCTCAGCTGTGGCGTCGTCGTCTTTATTGTCGGGTGCCACCAGGGCCTCCAGCACATCAAACTCCTCCCGGTTGCCAATCAGAATGTCGGACATGGCCGCAGCCTGGGTGTAGTAAATGGCGGACTCAGCTTCAGATCCCCAGGAATAAGCCCGGTAGTCCAGATCAAGAGCCACCACCGTACCGGCTTCCCTGGCCAGGCCCATGGCATGGAAGGCTGCCTCTCTGGAGGGGCTTTCCGACAGCGCCGTCCCGGTTATCAACAGTACTTTGGCACTGGCAATGTAATCGGCATCAATGTCTTCCGGGGTCAGGGTCAGATCAGAAGCATTATTACGGTAGATCACCACTGAGCCGCCGCTGGGTTTGATTTCGCAGACGGACAGGCTGGTTCTTGAACCAGAGTCGTCCACTTTGACGCCTCTCAGATCCACACCAAACCCTTCCAGATGGTGGCAGACAAACTGACCAAGAGGGTCATTGGATACCGCGCTGATCAATCCAGGACGGCCACCCTGACGGGCAATCGCAGCGGAAATATTGGCGGGAGAGCCCCCAACCGATTTGTTGAATCCGGCCACGTCCCTGAAATCGGTATTGGCCTGCTGGGCGTACAAATCGACGCCCGCCCGGCCAAAACTGATCACATCAAGCGGACGCTCCTGCTTGAAGATGAGATCGGTCATACCGCTACCCACTTGCTGTCGTTGTCCGCAGACTCAACACAGCGCTCAATGAAACGAACCCCTTCGATGCCATCATCAATACCCGGGAACCAGATGTCAGCCAGCTCCTGCTGGGCATCGTTATCCGCAGCGACCATGGCATGGCCCATGTTGCGGTAGAGGTTGGCCCAGGAGTCGAACAGACCTTCAGGGTGTCCGCCACCAATGCGCTCGAAGCGAGCCGCTTCATACAGATAACCCAGGCCCCGGTCCAGTTTGCGGAACGGCTCACCCAGTGGAGCGTACTCAATCTGGTTGGGGTGCTCATCCCACCAGCGGATGGAGCCTTTCTCGCCAATCACTTCCACCTTGAAAGAGTGGATATTGCCCACAGCCACTGCAGATGCCCAGAGAGTACCCACTGCCCCGCTCTTGTACTTAAGCATTACGTGGGCATCGTCTTCCAGCTGGCGGCTTTCCACAAAGCTCTTGCGCATGCAGCTCAGGCTTTCCATCTCCAGGCCACTGATCAGGTGACCCATCTGCAGGCAGTGAGTACCGACATCACCCAGCACATAGGAAGGTCCGGAGGCTTCCGGAGAAACCCGCCAGGCCAGGCCGGGATCGTTCTTTTCGACTTCTTCAGCATGGAAACCGTGGGCAAACTGCATATGAACAATGCGAACCTTGCCGATATCCCCACGCTCAACCATCTCCCGGGCCTGGGCTATAGTTGGATAACCGGTGTAACCATACATGACACCAAACACCCGATTGTGCTTCAGGGCGATTTCCTTGAGCATTTCGGATTCAGCCGCAGTAAACGTCAGTGGCTTTTCACAGACCACATGCATACCGTGCTCAAGGGCCATTTTGGAGATTTCAAAATGAGTTTTGTTGGGGGTGGCAATGCTCACCGCCTGAATGCCGTCTTCGCGCTGGCTTTCAGCAGTAATCATCGCTTTGTAGTCGGTGTAGCAGCGGTCTGCTTCCAGGCCCAACTCTTCAACACCAAACGCACGACCACGGTCAGGGTTGATATCAAACGCGCCCGCTAACAGCTTGAAGTTACCGTCACGCTGGGCAGCGTCCCGGTGGATATAACCGATCTGACTGCCCTTGCCACCACCAATCTGGCCCCAGCGCAGTGGCTGCTTGAGATTATCTTTGCGGATCATGGTTCACTCTCTGAATCTGGTCTTTAAAATGGTCTTCTATCTGCAGAGTCGGCTTCCCCACCGGCCCTGCAGTTGCTCTGATTGTCTTTTCAGGAATAGCCTTTCGCGATCAAACGCCAGGACGCTGGTGCCTGCGGTTTTCTTCCCAGTCGGCCACCGCTTTGGCAGTGCGCTCATCACGGGTCACCCCGGGCAGCCCTACTTCCCACCAGCAGTCACACTTGGACCAGGCGTTGGGGTCAATGTCCACTACGATCACCGCCGTACGGTCCGCAGCCTTGGCCCTGGCAAAGGCGTCATCAAACTCATGCATACCATTGATCTTGATGGCCATGGCGCCCTGGGCTTCGGCGTGCTTGGTGAAATCAACCCGGGCCAGTTCACCGGTATTCTGGCTTCGGCAGTCCTTGAGCAGGTTATTGAACGACTCGTTACCGGTATTGTTCTGGAGTTTGTTGATTACCGCGAAACCGGCATTGTCACAGACCACCACGATCATCTTGTGACCGGTCAGAACAGAACTGTAGATGTCGGAGTTCATCAGCATGTAGGAGCCATCACCTACCAGAACCACTACGTCGTTATCCGGGTTGGCAATCTTGGCGCCCCAGCCACCGGCAATTTCGTAGCCCATGCAGGAATAACCAAACTCAATATCGAACTTGCCAATCTGGGTGTTCTGCCAGTTCATGGCCAGTTCCGCAGGCAAGCCACCAGCAGCGGTCAGAACCGTGTCGCCTTTTTCGCTGAGACGATTCACCGCCCCTACCACCTGAGCATAAGAGGCCATTTCCCCGTCAACAGGCGTGCTTCGCTTTACAACCAGAGCCTTCCACTCATCCGTGACTTCCACGCCTTTGGCAGACCACTCTTCGCTGAAGCGGACACTGTCCAGCTTCTGGCTAAGCAATGACAGTGTGGTTCTGGCATCACCAATCACCGGCACAGAGCGGTGCTTGATGGCGTCAAAATTGGCAACATTAATGCTGACAATCTTCAGATCTTCATTGCGGAACACAGACCAGGAGCCCGTGGTGAAATCCTGCAGGCGGGTACCCACCGCCAGAATCAGGTCCGCATGACCCGCCATGTAGTTGGCGGAATCAGAACCGGTCACACCAATGGGTCCACAGTTCAAAGGGTTGTCCTGGAGCATGGTGGCTCGCCCGGCAATGGTTTCCACCACTGGAACATTATGGGCCTCGGCAAATGCCTTCAGCTCATCACTGGCTTCAGAGTAATGAACACCACCACCGCTGATGATCAGAGGACGCTCAGCCTTTTTGATCAGCTCAACCGCTTCTTCCAGCATCACCGTTTCAGGCTGTGGACGACGGATACGATGCAGTTTCTCTTCGAAGAAGCACTCAGGAAACTCAAAGGTATGTCCCCAGACATCCTGTGGAATACCCAGGAAGGCAGGCCCGCAGGTGGCAGGGTCCAGCATGGTATCAACGGCATGGGGCAGAGAGTGAATCAGCTGCTCGGGATGGGTGATGCGATCCCAATAGCGGGTCACTGCCTTAAAGGCATCGTTGGTGCTGATCGTAGGGTTGTGGAAATGCTCAGTCTGCTGCAGCACCGGATCCGGCAGGCGGCTGGCATAGGTATCACCGGAAACCATCAACATGGGCAGACGGTTGGCATGGGCCACCCCTGCGGCAGTGATCATATTGGCTGCACCGGGGCCAATGGAGGTGGTGGCAACACCAATTCTCTGACGCTTATTGGCCTTGGCATAGGCAACGGCAGCCATGGCCATGGACTGCTCATTCTGGCCACGCCAGGTTGGAATAGTGTCTTCTATATTTTTAAGCTGCTGGGAAAAACAGGTGACATTCCCGTGACCGAAAATGCCAAAACAGGTGCCAAAGAGCTGCTCAACCTTGCCATTAACTTCTATTTTCTGGGCAACCAGGTATTTGGCCAGGGCTTCTGCAGTGGTTAAACGTATCCGTTTCATTGCCAATTAAACTCGCTGTTAGTCGCTGGTGAACCAGCTTTTTTTCCCGGAGATTCTTTTACAGACCCGATCCGAAAGAGTTGTTCTTTTTTCGTCCATTTCATTCCCGAACAATAATCCCCCTTTTTTGCTCCATCCGTAGAGCAGGCAGGGGGAACACCCCGGGAAAACAGATTTACGGTGTCACTTACAGGCCCGCCTTTTCCACATAGCGGGTCAGGTTCTCATGGGCCATGTTGGCGTAAGTCTGAGGATGAGCGACCGCAGGATCCTGCTCCGCTTCTACCACCAGCCAACCTTCATAATCAAAGCGCTTCAGGGCGGCAAAGATCTCATCCCAGTTCAGGTCGCCATCACCGGGTACAGTGAATACACCGTTCAAAACCGCTTTCAGGAAAGGCAGGTCTTTTTCCCGGGCATCCTTCATCACATCCAGGCGCACGTCCTTGGTGTGGAAGTGAACAATCCTTTCACCCACCAGGCTGATCAGTTCAGCAGCATTACCTCCGCCATAGGTGGCGTGAGCAGTATCAAATGTCAGACCAACAGAAGGGCCGGTGTACTGGATGAACAGTTCAAAGTCCCGAGGGGTTTCACAGATGGTGCCCACGTGATGGTGGAATGCCAGGCGAACACCGTGCTCCTTCAGGTAGTCGGAAAATTCAGTCAATTTGGCGCCATACTCTTTCCACTGCTCTTCCGTTAGCTCAACGCGCTGGGAAAGGGGCTTTTCAATATCGCCGTGTACGGTATTGCTGACTTCACCGGCAACCATCACCTTGCAGCCACAGCCTTTCATCAGGGCCAGGTGGCTCTGCACTGCAGCAATTTCTTCTTCAACACTGCGGGAGCACAGCTCAAGGCTGTACCAGCCGGAAGCCAGTACCAGACCATTCTCTTCCAGTTTTGGCTTGAGTTCTTCAGTAGTGCGTGGGTATTTCACGCCCATTTCCGACCCTTTGAAACCGGCTTCATGCATGCCGGCCAGGCAGGTTTCCAGAGGAATTTCTCCCCCCAGGCTGGGCATATCATCATTGCTCCAGGTCAAAGGACTGATCGCCAGTTGAACCTTGCTCATTGTTCCAGCTCCTCAATTTTGCTATGAAGGAAAGTCCTTCCTCGCTTATTAAAAAGTTCGCTAAAAATCAGTTGTCACGGCTTGGGGTCTATCTAACAAAAAAAAATAATTTCCAGTCAACTTAAATATAGAAATTTATTTTTAAACGATAACCTTTTTTGACAGACGTCAACATTTCCAAAAAGCAAAACACGCATTCTAAAAAACATTCCAACGGTCACGGCGACTTTTGCCATTTCAACCGGGGCATACCAACACTGCACCGCCTGGCTTTTTGCGGTTTCAAAAAACGGGTATTGCCACCGGAGAGTGAAAAAACCTAGAAGAATGAGGAAAGCTGGATGAGTGACAGTCAAACGCAGACGCACGACTTGCGATACATCACCAAGATTTGTCTGGTGACAGCTCTGGGGGGGCTACTGTTCGGGTACGACACCGCAGTAATCTCTGGAGCCATTGGGCCTCTCAGAGAGTACTTTTCACTCTCTCCGACCATGACGGGATGGGCTGTATCCAATGTGGTGGTCGGCTGTATCATCGGCAGTTTTTTTGCTGGCCGGATCAGCCTGGCCATTGGGCGGAAAAAAGCCCTGGCCCTCTCCGCCGGGTTGTTTTTCATCTCTGCCCTGGGTTCAGCCATCGCACCTGACTTCACAATTTTCATCATAATGCGCATGGTGGGAGGGCTGGCGGTTGGCCTGGCCTCTGTGGTCTCTCCCATGTACCTGTCTGAGGTGTCACCCAGGAATTATCGTGGACGCGCCACCAGTCTTCATCACCAGTCGGTGGTTATTGGTCAGACCGTGGTTTTCTTTATCAACTACCTGATTGCCAAAGGTGCCACAGAAGCCTGGCTGGTGGACTGGGGCTGGCGTTATATGCTCGCCTCTGAAGTGGTCCCGGCCCTGTTGCTCGGCAGCCTTCTGTTTATCATTCCGGAATCACCTCGCTGGTGCGCCCTGAAAGGCCGCGATGAAGAAGCCCTGGATACCCTGAGCCGGATATCCAACCCTAAGCATGCCAGGGCAGTGCTGGCAGAAATCAAGAATTCAATGAAGAGCAGCAACACCTCTGCCAAAGTCAGTCTGCGCAAATCGGGGGTTATGCCCATTCTGGTCATTGGGATAATGATTGCCTGTATACAACAAGTGACGGGTATCAATGTGATCATGTATTACACCCCGGAAATTCTTAAACCCCTGACCGGGGCAACCGATACAGCCCTGCTGCAGACAACCATGCTTGGGATTGTGTTTATTTTCAGCAACTTTCTGGGCATGTACCTGATTGATCGAACCGGCAGGCTGCCCCTGATGAAGACCGGTTCCATTGGCAGCTTTCTGGGAATGCTGCTGGCCAGCTGGGGCATCTTTAACCCGACCACCGGTTATGTTGCTCTGCTGGGCCTGGTCGTCTACCTGATTTCATACTCCATCAGCTGGGGTTGCTGCACCTGGGCATTGATTTCAGAAGTGTTCCCTAACCGAATCCGTTCTCAAGCCATGGCCCTTGCGGTGTCAGCCCAGTGGGTTACCGGCTTCCTGGTTACCCAGGGCTTCCCAATGCTCAATGGCAATGCCTGGCTCCAGGACAAGTTCAACGGAGCCTTCAGCTTCTGGCTGTTCAGTCTCTGTTGCCTGTTTGCCTTCTGGTTTATCTGCCGTTACGTGCCAGAGACCAAGGGAGTCAGCCTGGAAAAAATGGAAGCCCATTTAATGTCCCGGTTCAAACCGTCCTCTGACCAGAAAATCAGCACATCAGCGGTGCAACCAAACCTGTAATTCACCCAATTTTCACTCCAACTTTTCATTCAATGTCAGGAGATCAAACAATGAAGTCCACCGGCAACCGCTTCAAAATTGCCAATGCTCCCTGTTCCTGGGGCGTGGAAGACCCTAACAATCCGGATAACCCACCCTGGCAGCAGGTGCTGGACGAAGCCGCAAAGGCCGGATACAAGGGCCTTGAGCTGGGTCCTTACGGTTTTCTGCCTACAGACCCGGCCGTATTACGGGATGAACTGGGTCAACGTGACCTGTCGATCTGTGCAGGCACTATTTTCGAGCCACTGTGGGATAAAAACCAGCAGGACAACACCCTGGAAAAAACCCGCAATATCTGCAAACTCCTCAGCACTCTTGGTACTGAGTATCTGGTGGTGATTGACAGTGTCAATGACCTGAGAAGTTCATTTGCCGGGCTGAAAGACCTGGCCCCCAGGCTGGAAAAGGACCAGTGGCAGACCATGATGACCACCATCAACCGGATTTCCGACATTGCCCTGGACGAATACGGCATCAAGCCGGTACTGCACCCTCATGCCGGTGGTTATATTGAGTACGCCGATGAAGTCACCCGGGCCATGGACGATCTGGCTCCTGAAAAAATAGCCCTGTGCCTTGATACCGGACACTGTGTGTATGCCAGCATGGATCCCGTTGAGTGGCTCCGTGACTGCAAAGACCGCCTGGCTTATGTTCACTTCAAGGATGTGCGGGCGGAGCGCCTTGAGCATTGCATCTCCACCCGGATGGGTTTCTGGGACGCGTGCAAATACGGCATTATGTGCCCCATTGGTGAAGGCTGTGTGGACTACCCTGCCGTCAAGCAGGTACTGACTGAAATAGACTACAAAGGCTGGATTGTTATTGAGCAGGAAAGAGATCCAAAAGCCGCTGGTACTTCTCTGGAGGATGTCCGGAAAAGCCTGATGCACCTTGAGAAATCTGGCTTCTGCTAGCCGGCAAGCTCCCGCCTGCTTCCACAACATGCGAAGCAGGCCGGGACGCTATCCGGGCGATTTCCCCAGAAAACAGTTGGGCTGATACTTTCGAGAGCAAAACTCAATAGGTCGAATGTTCGTAAGCCCTGCAGCCTGCCCTCAGCTTCAAAGGTAATGGGTATAGACAATGAAATTTGCACTACACGGCATGTGCTCGCTGCACAGTAATTTACTCAGCGATATTCGCCTGGCCAGGGAAACCGGATATCAGGGACTGGAAATACACACAGAAAAATTGTGGCGCTATATTCACGCGGGCCTGACCAGCGACCAGTTGCGACAACGATTGCATGAGGCACACATTGTCCCAACCGCAATAGACATCATTGGACGCGTAGAAGCGCCTGACAAAGACACACAGGCAGAGGTGTTTAAGGAAGCAGCCATCTTATCTGAATTTGCCCATGATATTGGCGCAGAGACCATCCAGCTGAATGCCTTTGAAGCCCTCAATGCCTTGTCAACCGAACAGAATATTCGAGTAACCGCCCGGAATATCCGGCAGATATGCGATATCGGCAAGGATCATGGCATACGCTTCCAGTATGAAGGTGCAGCCTGGACACCCATTGCAACCCTGGAGGATTACTATCGACTGTTTGACGCCGTTGGCCGTGATAATTTCGGCTTTGTCATTGATACATGGCATCTATGGGCATGCCGTGGCGCCGCTCCAGAAGACATTGCCCGCATCGACCCATCTTTAATCTACAACGTCCATATTTCCGATGGCCATCGACCACAGGCGGGTGCGCCATGGCCCGATGAACGGGAGTTGCGTGGCTGTGTTATTGGCAATGGAGACATCCCTCTGAAAGAGTGGGTCAGTGCCATCCGGGAAACCGGCTACACCGGCTTTTATTCCGGTGAGTTCCTTAATGACCAGCTCTGGGAGTCCGATCATTACGAAATCGCCAGCGATATGCTGACAGGAATGCAGTCTCTGTTTTGCTGACTGTCAGGAACCATTAATACCCAGGATCCTGTTGCGCTTCACAAAGTGAAGCGCAACAAAAAAGAACACATTTACTGCCAGGCACTTTAACGACAGTTGCATGGCGTGTGGCTGTGCCCGCTTGAAATCCCCTCCAGCCAGCATTCCAAACGGAAAGTTTATGGAATGTTTTTTTCATAAATCAAAATAAAAAATAATATTTTCCACACTATTGACATGCATCAACACAGAATAAACAGATTTGATCAAACTATACCGGCACATCATCGGCACTACGCTCAACTCAGAGATCACCTGAGCAGGGGATCGCTGCTTTTTATGTGAAAGCAGCACGAGCCGTTCTTTATGAAGAAAGTGCAGCCTGCGTACAGCAATGAGTAGGCCGCCCGCCGCTCAGGCAGCTGCATTTCATAAAAAAAATCCAGTGACACCCCAGGGGGGATATGATGAAACATCTGACAAAAATGCTATCGGTTTCCATCTTTGCACTTCTTGCAGGCTGTAGCAGCCAGGACGATGGCCGCATCAAGATCGGAGCCTCATACTGCGCCTTTAACGACACTGGACAGATGTACATCAAAGACGCCATGGACGCCAAAGCCAAGGAGCTGGGTGATGTGGATATCGCTTACACCGATGGCAAGGAAGACATCACTCTTCAACTCAATCAGGTAGAAAACTTTATTGCCCAGGGCGTGGACAGCATCATCGTCTGCCCCACCAACTCCGATGCCGCAAAATCCATCTCCGACGCCGCCATTAAGGCCAACATCCCCCTGGTGTATATGAACCGCAAGCCCACTGAGTTGCCAGAAGGGACTTATTATGTGGGTTCCGATGAGCGCACCGCAGGCCAGATTCAGGGCAAATACGTTGCTGAAAAGCTCGACGGCCACGGCAAGGTCGGCATTATCATGGGATTGCCCGGTATGGATAACTCTGTAAACCGGACAGAAGGTGTCAAAGACATCCTTAAAGACTTTGCCGATATGGAAGTGGTTCGGGAACAAACCGGGCGCTGGTTGAGAGACCAGGGCATGACCGTCGCGGAAAACTGGATTGCCTCCGGCGATGACCTGAAAGCCATCATTGCCAATAACGATGATATGGCTCTGGGTGCCGTGGCTGCTCTGGAAGCCAACAATATGAAAGACAAAGTCCTGGTTATGGGAATAGACGCCACTCCTGATGCCCTGGCCTTCATGAAAGAAGGGCGGCTGGATGCCAGTGTATTTCAGGACCTGTCCGGGCAGGGTGAAGCCAGTCTGATGACTGCTTATAACCTGGCCAAGAAACAACCCGTTAAAAGGGAAGTCCTGATTCCTTTTGCTCTGGTTACTCCGGAAAACTACAAAGACTATATGTAAGCACCTGAAGCAGGGAGAGCAGCTTGCAGACGCTCATTCGTAGCTCTTTTGAAAAGCTCTTATGAAAAGCTCTCATTAAAAGCTCTCCCTGTCACCGCAACACTTTCAGGCCGCATCACCAGAATCCGGGCGCGCACAAGACAGAAGGCGCACATAGCAGGGGCAGCCTGAATCAGAACGGAGGCAATATGCAATCAGAGGCAGAAGTGGTTCTCGACATGCGGGGGATTTCAAAATCCTTCCCTGGTGTCAAGGCTCTGGATAATGTTCAGCTGCGCCTGAAAAAGGGTGAAGTGATGGCGCTGATGGGTGAAAACGGCGCTGGCAAATCCACCCTGATGAAAATCCTGTTTGGTATGTACACCCGTGACAGCGGCACCATCACCCTGGATGGTCAGGAAATTCAGTTTGATGATGCCCTGGACGCCCTGGAAAACGGTGTATCCATGATTCACCAGGAACTGGCCCCGATTCTCCATCGAAACGTGGCTGAAAATATCTGGCTGGGGCGTGAACCCGTCAAAGGTGCCCTGAAGCTGGTGGACCATGAGAAAATGATGGCGGACAGCGCCGAGCTGCTCAACAATCTGGATCTGAAGATCGACCCGAAAACGATCATGGCTGACCTGACCGTCGCCCAGATGCAGATGATAGAGATCGCCAAAGCCATCTCCTATGACGCCCGCATCATTATTATGGATGAACCCACATCCTCCCTGACCGACAAAGAAGTCACTCACCTGTTTGACATTATCCGCCGACTGAAAAGCGAGGGCGTCTCCATCGTTTACATCAGTCACAAAATGGATGAAATCTTCCAGATATGCGATGAAATCACCGTATTTCGTGACGGCCAGTATATCGACTGTGTGCACACGTCCAACACCAGCCAGCCTGAACTGATCAACATGATGGTGGGACGTGACCTTAAGGATATGTTTGTCCGGGAGTTTCACGCCATTGGCGAACCCATGCTGGAAGTGGAAAGCCTCTGCCTGGATAAAAAATTCAATGATGTCTCCTTTATGGTGAAAAAAGGTGAGATTTTTGGCATTGCCGGACTGGTGGGAGCAGGCCGGACCGAGTTGATCGAAACCATTTTTGGCGTACGTGAAAAAACCAGCGGCCATATCCGGATTGATGGCAAAGCGGTCAATATCGGCTCACCTTCAGAAGCCATTAAACATGGCATGGCTCTTTTAACGGAAGATCGTCGTGCTTCAGGGCTCAGTCTGATGCTGTCAGTAGAAGACAATGGATGCATTGCCAATATCGACAGTTACGTTAACCAGTTCAAACTCCTTGATCTGGCCCGCCTGAAAGGGGATACCCGAAAGGAATGTGAAAAAATCCGGGTTAAAACCCCTGCCATGTCGACCCAGATCGGCGACCTCAGCGGTGGCAACCAGCAGAAAGTCCTGTTAGCCCGGTGGCTTCTGACTCAGCCCGATATCCTGTTTCTGGATGAGCCCACCCGGGGTATCGATGTCGGCGCCAAGGCAGAGATTTACAAACTGGTCAGCCATCTGGCCGCCGAAGGAAAAACGGTCATTGTCGTTTCATCGGAAATGCCAGAGCTGCTGGGGCTGTGTGATCGCATTCTGGTCATGCATGAAGGCAAGGCAAAAGGAGTTGTGGGCCGGGAAGAGGCCAGCCAGGAATCCATTATGGATATAGCCCTGAATTAATCAGCCAGAAAACAGCCACCCGATGAAATACGGCTTCGAACGACCATAACCACCGCCGTATTCCATAAAAGGTAATGATCCAATATCCAGGTAATTGAGTTATGCCCACTACAGCCATATCCACCAGCGAAAAAAGTCTGGGATGGGATGAAAAGAAAACGCTACTGAAATCCATCGTCAGCAAATACGGCATCTATTTTGCGTTTATCGGCATGGTGATCTTCATGTCGTTCATGCACCCCGCCTTTCTGACGGTGACCAACCTCCTCAATATTGTCCGCCAGGTGACCAGTATTGGTCTGATCGCCCTTGGGGTAACCATCATCATCATCACCCGGGGGATTGACCTGTCTTCCGGCTCTCTGCTGGCTCTGGTTTCCGTTGTGGCCGCCTCTCTGGCCCAGAACCCGGAATGGGGTACCCGAATGTACCCCGGCCTGCCCGTACTGCCCGTCATCGTACCCATTGTTGCCGGCCTGGCCATTGGAGCCTTGTGCGGT
Organism: Endozoicomonas sp. Z74; assembly: GCF_057680865.1. Taxonomy (NCBI): domain Bacteria; kingdom Pseudomonadati; phylum Pseudomonadota; class Gammaproteobacteria; order Oceanospirillales; family Endozoicomonadaceae; genus Endozoicomonas; species Endozoicomonas sp. Z74. The sequence goes on along the minus strand of NZ_JBLYZI010000001.1, from coordinate 75,196 downwards.
GGTATCAACGGCTTTTTCGTTGCCAAAACTGGCATACCGCCGTTTATTGCTACCCTGGGCATGATGATCGCCGCACGGGGTGCCGCCATGATCTACAGTGATGGCCGCCCGGTCAGCTCCCTGATACCGTCCTATAACTTTATGGGACAGGGGGAGATACTCGGTATTCCCTTCCCGGTCATCCTGTTCGCCATTATGGCCATTATCTGTTACATCCTGCTGAACCACACCCGCTTTGGCAAATACGTTTATGCCATTGGGGGCAATGAGCAGGCCGCGTTTGTTTCCGGGATCAACGTCAAGAAATACAAAATTCTGGTTTATGTTCTGGGCGGTGTCCTGTCTGCATTGGCAGGTCTGGTCCTGTCAGCCCGGATCAGTTCCGGACAGCCCGGCCTTGGCAATATGTTCGAACTGGACGCCATCGCTTCAGCCACCATTGGCGGCGTCAGCCACTCGGGTGGTATTGGCACCATTCAGGGAACAGTGGTTGGCGCTCTGATTATCGGTGTTATGAACAACGGCCTGGACCTTCTGAACGTCTCCGCCTACTGGCAGATGGTGATCAAAGGTATGATCATTGTCGCTGCCGTGGTCTTTGATATGCGCAAGAACGCGAAGAAGAACTGAGGTTGTCTGTGATTACCGTCCCCGATCCCGCCTTTTTCCTGGTTGCCATTCCTGCTGTCGTGATCAGTGGCCTGGGCAAAGGCGGCCTCGGTGGCGCCCTGGGCATGATTGCCGTGCCCCTGATGTCTCTGGTGATGTCGCCGCTTCAAGCCGCGGCCATCATGCTTCCTCTGCTGCTGACCATGGATGGCTTTGCCATCTGGGGCTGGCGTCATCATGTGGACTGGCGGATCATGAGGATCATTCTGCTGCCCGGTCTGCTGGGTGTGGTTCTGGGGGTTCTGATTTTTTTCCAGCTACCGGAAAAAGGGATCCGCCTGATCATCGGGGTGATCGCCCTGCTGTTCTGCCTCCATCACTGGCTGGGAAAATACCTCCAGTCACCGGGCAAGCCCGGAGCAGTAGCCGGGGTTTTCTGGGCAACGGTCAGCGGATTTACCAGCTTCGGGCTCCACTCCGGTGGCGCCCCCATGAGCATTTATCTACTGCCCCAGAAACTGGACAAACAGGTACTGGCAGGCACCATGGCGGTGTTTTTTGGCATCATTAACTTTTCCAAACTACCGGCCTACGGTCAGATGGGACAACTGACCACCAGTAACTTACTGCTCTCCCTGATTCTGCTGCCCTTATGCCCTATCAGCGTCCGCCTGGGCATGAGACTGGTTAATCGACTCAGGGAAGAGTTGTTCTACCGGGTGCTTTATATGGGGTTATTTATCACTGGCCTCAAACTGGTGTGGGATGCTATTTGACACCAACCCTCACCAGGGTTCTGGATAAGATGTTGAAAGGAACCTCTCCTCTCACCCTTTTTTCGCCAGTGACAGAATCAGTCCCTGAATCAGGCACAGAGAGGTGGACAACCCCCGCACTCCGGCGGCCTCGGCATCCCTGACGCAAAGGGAGAGGTCCGCCTCTTCCGCCAGAGGGCTTACCTCATTATCCGTAAGAGTAATCAACCGGGCCTCTCTCATTCGGGCATGCTGCTGCATCCATAGCGTCTCTTCCCCATAGGGAAAATAGCTGATCAGAAAGACCAGGTCTGTCCTTCTCAGACCCGCCACTTCCTCCTGGTGCAGCCCCCCTCTATCACCGAGCAGTACACAACGCCGGTCCAGTTGCCAGAGGCCATAGGCCAGGTAAGTCGCCACCGGATGCGCCCGGCGAACCCCCATGACATACACCGTATCCGCCTGCTCAATCAGGTTCACTGCTCTGAGCACATCCTGTTCGCTGATGTCCTGCTCCATGGCCCGAAGAGACGCACAGGCTGTCTCAACCAGAGGGGAAAGAACCCCCTGCTGTGGACTTCCCTGGTAAGCGGCCTGAACCCTCTCCGCATAGGAGCCGGTATAGTGCAGCTGAGTCCTCACCGTTCGACGCATCTCACTGAAGCCGTTAAAACCAAGGGCGTTGGCAAGCCGTATCACCGTTGAGGGAGGCACCCCGGCTTCACTGGCCAGCTCAGCAACGGTGCAAAGGGCCAGGCGGTCCGTGTTATCCAGCAGATAGCGGGCCAGCTGCTGAAGTCGTTTACTCAACTCAGGGTAATGCTGCTGGATAATAGTCTGAAAGGCCTGTTTTTCAGCAGGCTGATCGTTGGTGGTTACCATCAGTATCCGACGTCAGGTGTCATTAAAGAGAAACAGAGGGCTGACAGGGTATCTGCCGGATCGCTCCTCATCAAGAGAACTATCTTATCGCAGCGGTAATACTCCGCCGGATTGTCACAGGTCAACGTTATGCAATATTTATTTCACTAACATCAATATTGAATTATTTTTTTCACAAAATAAGCCTGAAAACAACGGCATATTCATAGTAACAAGGTGTGTTTCCATGTCTGAATTACTGGTTAAGGCCAGCCCGGTACCAGCCGGTTCACAAGAGGACGGGCGCTCAATCGTCCATATCCAGCGTAGCAATAACAACAGCATTAACTCAGGTCTCAAATATGTGGGCTTCCAGGTACTCAGACTGAATAAGGGTGAAACCTTTACCCGGCAGCCCTGCGAAGAAGAAACCTGTGTTGTTATCCTTGAAGGCAAAACCACGGTTACCGCCAGAACCACGAAAAATGAAACGACTTTTGAGCATCTGGGCAGGAGAGCTTCGGTTTTCGACCAGATCCCCACGGATTCGGTTTACGTTCCTGCAGGACACGAGATCAGGCTCAACGCCGAAACCACCGCGGAAATCGCTTTGTGTCAGGCCCCGCATCTCGGCCAACATCAGGAAGTGCGCAAAATTCCGGCTGAATCCGTCGAAATACTGGAGCGGGGCGAAGGCACCAATAAACGTTTTATCCACAACATCATGATGGCCAATGAGTCAGCGGACAGTCTGCTGATCACTGAGGTTTACACCCCTGGTGGTCACTGGTCCAGCTATCCTCCCCATAAACACGACACTGACGCACTGCCGGAAGAATCTTTTCTGGAAGAGACTTACTATCACCGCCTCAACCCACCCCAGGGTTATGCATTGCAGCGGGTGTATACCGATGACCGCAGCATTGACGAAACCATCAGCGTTGAGAACCGGGACACGGTTATGGTGCCACGGGGATATCACCCGGTTGGTGCTCCCCATGGCTATGACCTCTATTATCTGAATGTGATGGCAGGCCCAAAGCGGGAGTGGAAATTCAAAAATGACCCTGCCCATGAGTGGATGCTGCAGACAAACGACAACAATAAATAATACTCGTCTTAAAGCCCTTTCCCTCTGGGAGAGGGCAAAAGCCAGCAATATTCACCCCCGGAGCTTTTTGCCAGGAGCCACCGGATTTTCAAAAAACTCTTTCATCTTTTCTTAACATTAATTTAATACCCGACACCTAACCTGAAAGGGCTGAACCATTCAGCAAAGCCTTACTCATTCCGGTTTCAGTGGCCCCATTGAAACCCGGAGATTCCATAAAAAAAACCATTAAGCAGGGACTCTATGAAACTGAAATTTCTGGCCAGATGGCTTATGCCACTGCTGCTGACCCAGTACGCTTTTGCTGGAAGCAAAGCATTACTGGTAGGGATTGACGGAGTGCAGTATGAAAAGCTGCAGGCTCTGGCCCCCCCCAATTTTAACCGCCTGACCATTACCAAAGCTTATACCGGCGGAATTACCGGTCAGAACAGCGAACAACTCACCTCTTCCGGCCCGGGCTGGGCTACTATCCTCACCGGCGTATGGGTCGACAAACACCAGGTGGTTGAAAACGGTTCAGGCCTGGCCAACCCGCAATTCCCCAGTATTTTCAAACGAATTGCCACCGCTCTTCCTGAAGCCCGCACCGCCAGCATTATTAACTGGTCGCCCATTAACACCCAGTATTTCACCAATGACCTGAATACCGTTGAAGTTGTCCTCAATGGGTTGAATGATGATGCCGTGGTTGAGAAAGCCATCGAGTTTATCAACAGCGGCGGTGACTTCACATTTGTCCACCTGGATGAACCGGACGGCGTCGGTCACAGCACCGGCTTTGGCGGGTTATACAACAATTCACTGATAAAAGCGGATACCCGGCTGGGCCTGCTTCTGGATGCAGTGGAGAAAGAACAGGCCAGAAGTGGAGACGACTGGCTGGTTCTGGTCACCACGGACCATGGCCGCGACAGTTTTGGTTACAACCATGGCAAGCAGACCACATCGGAAAAAACCATCTTCATTGCCAGTAACCAACCTATGAATGAAGAGTTCACCACACCGGTCAACCCACCCGCCAATACCGACTTCAAGGGTCTTTACGGATTTTCGGCCCAGGCCAGCATCGTCCCAACCCTGCTGCGCCACCTGGGGATTGAGCCCGACAGAGAGTGGTTGCTGGACGGAATCCCCCTCAATGGCAAACTGGCTGTGCGCAAACTTGAAGCCGGTAATGGCAGTGATTTGCAATGGGTCAGCCAGGCCCCCACAGAAGTCGATATTTTCCGTAATGGCAATCTGGCTGCAACCGTTCCTGCCACACTTCAGCAATGGGATGATCCGGCCATACCCACAGGAACCGTTGACTATGTTGTCCTGCAAAACAAGACTCCCGCAGCGGTTCGAAGTGTACGCCTGGACATCACAGCCGGTCTGGACTGGGATCCAACCCGGGCTTATTTCTTCAGAAATGATCAACAGTATATCCGTTATGCCAAGGTGCTCGACCGTGCCGACAGCGGTTATCCGAAAACCACCAGCAACAGTACCTGGCCAGGGCTCGAAGCTTACCGGGATAACATCGTCGCCAGCTTCCGAAAGGACACCGGCACCAGCTACTTTTTCCTGAAGGACGGCTCATACATTAACTACGATAACACTCTGGATAAGGCCCGGAGCGACTACCCCCGACCGGTCAATGATGCCAACTGGCCCGGCCTGGCCCCTTATGGCAAAGACATTATCGCCACCCTTCGCTGGCCAGGTAACAAAGTCTATTTCTTCCTGAACAATGGGAACTATCTTCGATACGACCTGAACAGGGACCGGGTAGACAACGGCTACCCAAAGGCGGTCAATAACCACACCTGGCCTGGGCTGGAACCCTATGCCAAAGAGATCACCGCGGCGGTTCAGTGGAGTGACCAGAGAGCCTACTTTTTCCTGAACGGTCAGCGCTATATCCGCTACAGCATCAGTGATGACCGGACCGATGCCGGTTACCCGCAAAAAGTAAACAATGCCACCTGGCAGGGGTTGATGAAGCCCTGACAAGACCTTGTTGCGCTTTGCAAGGCGAAGCGCAACACAAAAGGACGCAGGCGCCATCCGTACTCGTTTTTCAAAAGAACCGCCCACTTCAGCTCTTTTCTCCTTAATCCTGAAACAGCCCCCTCAAAGCTTGCCCCAGATCAAAAAAAACATAAATTCCACATGTTAGAAATATGAAACAAATATTTCACTTTATTCAGGGCTGAACCAGAACGCTTCAAAACAGCCCCAGGAACGACCGGTGACCAGCACAATGAAAAAAACCTTGGACGTTATCTGTATTGGCCGGGTGGCCGTGGATTTCTATGCCCAGCAGATTGGCAGCCGACTGGAAGATGCCACCAGCCTGGCCAAGTACCTGGGGGGATCTTCCGGCAATGTCGCCTATGGCACCGCACGGCAGGGGTTAAAGTCCGCCATGCTGGCCCGGGTAGGCAACGACCATATGGGCCGCTTTCTCAAAGAAGAGCTTGAGCGGGTGGGCTGTTCACCGGAACATCTGATCACGGATCCTGAACGGCTGACAGCCCTGGTGGTACTGGGTATTGAAGACCAGGATACCTTTCCGCTGATCTTCTATCGTGAAGACTGCGCAGACATGGCACTGTGTGAAGCCGATATCCAGGAACAGGCCATCGCTTCTGCCAGCGTTCTGCACATTACCGGCACTCATTTTTCTACCCCAACGACGGATGCCGCTTGCCGTAAAGCCATCGAATTCGCCCGCAGAAACGGCACCCGAACCTCCCTGGACATTGATTACCGCCCGGTTCTCTGGGGCCTCACCGGGAAAGCAGAGGGGGAAAACCGGTTTGTGGCCAATGACAAAGTCACTGAGCACCTGCAAAGCATTGTGCCTCTATTCGACCTGATTGTGGGTACTGAAGAAGAACTGCATATTGCCGGTGGTACTACTGACACCCTGGCGGCACTGCGCAAGGTTCGTGAACTCAGTCATGCCACTATTGTGCTCAAGCGGGGAGCCCTGGGTGCCAGCGTTTACACCGGGGCCATTCCGGACGATCTGGACGGTGGCATCAACGGCATGGGGGTTCGCATTGAAGTCCTGAATGTACTGGGTGCTGGCGATGCCTTTATGTCAGGGCTGCTCAGGGGATTCGTCCGCAACGAAAGCTGGGAGCAGACCCTGAGATACGCCAATGCCTGCGGAGCCCTGGTGGTGTCCCGCCATGGCTGCGCCCCGGCCATGCCTTCCAGTGAAGAACTGGACTATTACCTGGAACGTGAACAGGAGATTCTCCGTCCTGACCTGGATGAACACCTCAATTATCTCCACCGGGTCACCTGCCGGGATGTGCAATGGCCTGAACTCAATGTTCTGGCATTTGACCACCGTCGTCAGCTTGAGGAGATGTGCGAAGAAGCAGGCGTAGAAGCCAGCCGGATCCGCCCCCTGAAACAACTGATTCTGGAGGCAGCCCGCAGAGGCGCTGCAGAAATGGGGCTGGAAGGAAAGGCCGGCATTCTCTGTGATGACACCTATGGCCAGGCCACGCTGAATGAGGCAACCGGCAAAGGGTGGTGGATAGGCCGCCCTGTGGAGCTGCCGGGTTCGCGGCCACTGCGTTTTGAACATGGCAACCATTCCGCAGCCAGCGTCGCCAGTCGCCTGGTCAACTGGCCTGCAGATCATGTGGTGAAGTGCCTCTGTTTCTTCCATCCCGATGACGAAGCCGAGCTGCGGCTTGAACAGGAGCATCAGGTCCAGTCGATCTACAACGCCTGCCTGGCCAGTGGTCATGAATTCCTGCTGGAGCTGATTCCACCGAAAGATTCATTGGTAGACGACCATACACTGGTTCGGTCCATGGAACGCTTCTACCAGATCGGGGTTCGCCCGGATTGGTGGAAAGTGCCCTCCCCCAGCCGACCCGCCTGGCTCGCCATTGAGTCACTGGTTCAGGAGCAGGCCCCTCACTGCCGAGGCGTTATTCTGCTTGGCCTGGATGCCCCCGAAGCAGCATTAAAAGAAGGTTTCAATGCCGCCGCAGGTATTGATATCTGCAAAGGATTCATGATCGGCCGCACCATTTTCGGCCAGCCTTCCAGAGCCTGGCTGGCAGGAGAGATTGACGACAATGAACTGATACGTCAGGTGTCCGGCAACTATATCCGCCTGATTCAATACTGGCAGGAACGTCGTTTCACAGATGAATAAGAGCGATTAATAACAACGTCTCGCGCCCAGCAGGCACGAGAGTGTTGCCCTCCAGGTTCCCACAGTAAGCGTGGGAACCCTGCTTTTTAAAAGAACTGAGTAAAAAGAACCGAGTCTTTCAAGGAACCCACTATGGAAACCATCGGCAACTACATTAACGGGGTATTTCAGGCCAGCACCTCCGGTCGGACCAGCCCGGTCTATAACCCGGCCACCGGCGAGCAGACCCATGCCGTCAGCCTCTCTACCGCAGACGAAACCGCCCAGGCCATTGCCGCCGCCAAGGCCGCTTTCCCGGCCTGGTCATTAACCAGTCCTCTCAAGCGGGCCCGTATTATGTTCCGTTTCAAGGAACTGGTAGAAGCCAATATTGATGAACTGGCCCACATCATCTCCAGCGAGCACGGCAAAATACTCTCTGACGCCAGAGGCGAAATGGTGCGGGGTCTGGAAGTGGTGGAATTTGCCTGCGGCATTCCTCACCTGCTTAAGGGTGAGCATTCCCTCAATGTGGGCACCAGTGTCGACAGCTGGTCCCAGATGATGCCCCTGGGGGTTTGTGCCGGTGTCGTGCCTTTCAACTTCCCGACAATGGTACCCATGTGGATGTTTCCGGTAGCCCTGGCCGCAGGCAACACCTTTGTCCTCAAACCCTCCGAGAAGGTGCCCGGAGCCATGATGCGCATGGCTCAGCTGCTGGCGGAAGCGGGCCTGCCTGAAGGTGTTTTCAATATCGTTAATGGTGACCGGGATGCGGTGGATGTATTGCTGACCCACCCGGATGTGGAAGCCATCAGCTTTGTGGGTTCAACACCGGTGGCTGAATACATCTACAACCGGGGCTGCCAGCACGGCAAGCGGGTTCAGGCACTGGGGGGAGCCAAAAACCATATGGTGATCATGCCCGATGCGGATATGGAAGCCGCAGTCAATGCCCTGATGGGGGCCGCCTATGGAGCAGCCGGTGAACGCTGTATGGCGGTGTCCGTTGCGGTTCCGGTGGGCGAAGGCACCGCCGAACGTCTGCTGGAAGTGCTGAAGCCCAGAGTGGAAGCTCTGCGGGTGGGCCCAGGCATTCTCAATAGCTCTCCTGACAATAAAGAGGCCCGGGAAAATGAAATGGGTGCTCTGATCAGTGCCCAGCATCTGGAAAAAGTGACAGGGTATGTGGATCAGGGGGTGGCCGAAGGCGCCCGGCTGTTGATTGATGGTCGCGGCCTGAAAGTTCCAGGCCATGAAAACGGCTTCTTTATCGGGGGCAGCCTGTTTGATCATGTCACTCCCGAGATGAGCATCTACAAAGAAGAGATCTTTGGGCCCGTACTGAGCATCTGTCGTGTGGATAACTTCAAAGACGCAGTAGAGCTGATCAACAACCATGAGTTCGGCAACGGCACAGCCCTGTTTACCCGAGATGGCAAGGCCGCCCGTGAGTTTGCCCAGCATATCCAGGTAGGCATGGTAGGGATTAATGTGCCCGTGCCCGTTCCCATGGCCTTCCACAGCTTTGGTGGCTGGAAGCGCTCCCTGTTCGGCCCACTGCATATGCACGGCCCCGATGGCGTCCGCTTCTATACCCGTATGAAGATGATCACTTCCCGCTGGAATGAGCACGACGCTTCTCAATCGGCCTTTTCCATGCCGACCATGAAGTAAACTGCGCCCATCTAGCTAAACTCCGTTGCGCTTCGCGATGCTCAGCAGCAACCTACGAATGTTGAACACAGGGTAGGTTGCTGCTGAACGAAGTGAAGCGCAACACGACACAGGTTTGAGACGGATTAATCTCTCAACTGCTCAATTTACATCCCATAGGAATCACCCAACCCCTTTATGCAAAAAAACGCCCTGCCGGAAAATCCGCCAGGGCGCTGATGAGTATAGAAAAAGAGGATTGATTTTCAGGGTAATTCTGAAACCATCAGATATCCCATTTCACACTGACCGAGAAGTTACGGCCCGGCTGAGTGAAACGGTCCAGGCCTGCATAATCAGAAGTACGTCCCTGGATGTCATCCCACTGGTGATACTTCTTATCCGTAATATTGAACAGACCGGCTCTCAGGGTAACGTCCTCAATGGGCATATAGTAAGCGGTCAGATCCACCAGGCCATAACCACCGGGGTTAAACTGGGTTTTGCCATTTTCCACATCCTTATTGCTGACATCAGAATCGCTTTTTCCTTTCACCAGGGTCCAGGCTAACTCTCCCCCCCAATTTCCGGAAATGTCATCATAACCAAGGCCAAAGACCGCGGTCAGAGGGGACACGCTATTCAGTTTCTCTCCATTTTCCCTGTTTTTACCTTCAGCAAAGGCAACAGAACTTCTCAGAGTTGTGCCCACGGGGGCACCCAGAGCTTCATCCAGCCAAAGCTGGCCACGGAATTCGACCCCTTTGATCTCTGCCTTGGCAATATTCCGGTATTGAGTCACACCGTAGGGATATCCTGGCACAGAATAGTCAGTCACCGTGTCAATGAAGTTGCTGTAGCGGTTGAAAAAGCCGGCCACCTCAAAGCTGCCAAGGTGATTATCCCCACGCAACCCAAGCTCAATGGAGTTGCTCTCTTCTGGTTTCAGGTTTGGATTGGCAAGTTGCTTATACATCCCAACCGTGTCTTTGGTGTAATACATTTCATACAGCCCAGGTGCCTTGAACCCTTGACTGAACTGACCAAAAACAGCAAGAGTCTCACTGAGGTCATAAACAGCGCCTAACCTTCCGGTCAACCGGCTGCCTTTACTGTCTTTAGCTTCTTCACCGCCCGTTGTCACACCTTTTGGACTGTATTCATAGCTGTCATAACGCAGTCCAGGAGTCAGCCTGAAACGATCCGTAACTTTCATTTCATCCTGAACAAAAACCCCGTAAGTCAGATTATTCACCTGGGGAATATAAGCCTCATCCTTTGATGGCTTGCCTGTCTCATAAGTAACGTTGTCGTTAGTCGTTTTGACATGTTTGACATCAACACCGTACATAAGATCATGTCCGACAGTACCGGTAACGAAGGCTTTTTCAAACTGCGTCGCCAGCTTCAGGCTTTCCTCTCTGTAGGCATAATCCTTAACACGGTCTCCATAAGAGCCGTATGCCGGAATATAGGTCTTCTGATGAGTCTTTGAATCCTGCCAGTCAAACTGCCATCTCATGCTGTCAAATGCAGCGACTTCAGCCTCCCACTCATGGAATACACCCAGGCGTTTGCGCTCCAGCTTGTCCTTACCTGTCGTATTACCTGGCAGGACATTATCTCCTGACTTCAACTCAACATCGGTTCTCGAGTCCAGATACTCGGCATTAAGGCCTATACGATTATCGTCGTTCACCTGATATTGAAGCTTACCCAGCAGATTATTACTTCCAGTATCCAGAGGATCCGCCTGGCCACGAGCAGAACCGGTTACATCAGCTCCTTCGAAGGTTTCAGTTTCCTTGTAGTCCCGGCGCGTATAAAGCAGCATGCTTTCCAGGTCACCGGTTCGATTTGCCAGGGTAAAGGTTTCAGCAAAGCCTTTATCTGAACTGGTGTAACTGCCCTTCACAGAGGCTGCAGTGTCATCCCCTTCCGGCTTGAGATAATCCTCAGGATCTTTGGTCTGAAAAGCAACAATACCGCCAATAGCATCACTGCCGTAAAGGCTGGATGAAGGACCTTTGACAATTTCAACCGCTTTCAGAGAGTCCACATCAATAAAGTTTCTCTGGGATCGCTGGTAAGTAAATCCTGAGTCAAACTGCTGGGGCTGATCGACCCCATCCACCATAATCTTGACACGGTTACCTCCCATTCCCCGGATATTGAAACCTTTTGACCCGGTCCGACCATCGGAACCCACATTGACTCCCGGCTCGTAACGAACCAGGTCTTTAATATCCGTCGCCAGCCCTTTTTCAATCTGCTCTTCATCCACCACAACCACAGAACCTGCAATATCTTTCAACTGCTTTTCAGTCCTGGCCGCGGATACGGTCACCTGATTCATCAGGGTTGGCTGGTATTTTTTATAGGTTGGGTTTTCAGCCTGCTTTTCAGGAGAGCTATGAGGAGAAGAGCCGGTCTGGGCATGGGCCAGAGAGACGGAGGCGGCCATCACCGCCAGCGCCAGGGTGTGTTTGGAGAACTGCATGTTGTGCTTTTACCAGTGCTGGCTCTGGCAGCCGGTCAAACGTGTTTCCGCCTGCTGACAAGAGCCTGTGTCTACTTCAGTGAACCAGGATAGCTGAGCAACACTGGTCGTCTACTTAAAAGAGCACCCGGCTGTTTCTCCCCCTGGAGTCCGAAGCAATTCTCAATGCAGAGACACAGCGGGCACGATCAAACTGCCGTTAGTCCACTATGACTTTGCAGAGTATGGTATTTACAAAACACTTAAAATGCAAATCATTATCATTTAGCTTTTGTTTGGCGGCATTTCTCAGGGAGACTGTCGAACTACCCGGACAAGTTGGCTGCAACAGCCTCAATCCATGGGAACCAGAATAAGGATGCCTCACTCCCATGCCAGAACATGAGAGTGAGGATGGAGGCAATAGAAACCGATATCGATCAGAACTGGTAACGGAGATTCAACCGATAGCTGCGTCCAGGCTGATACAATTCCTGCCAGGCAACCCGGTAATATTGATCGGTGATGTTCTTGATCAGAAAGTCGGCTTTCAACCCTTTCAGAGGGCCTGTGGCTGGCTCATAGGTAGCGTAAAGGTCCACCAGGTCATACCCTTCGTAGCTCTGGGCCGGGCTGTCACTTTCCGGGCTGACACGGTTCTGTTCATTAACATGGGTGTATCGGGTACCCAGCTTCAGGTCCCCATGAAGGGGCAGCCAGGCCAGGTCAGCCACCACTTTATCGGCCGGAATATTATCCAGAGCCAGCCCGGTGTTTTTGTCCTCACCCCGGGTCTGTCCGTAAGAAAGACCGGTTTCAATACTGTGGACCCGGTATTTACCAGAGACTTCAAAGCCTTTCAGCACCACCTCTTCCACATTTTCCCAGCTGGTTTTACTTGGAATGCCAAACACTAAGTCATAGGTGTATTGATTAATAAAATTATTCACATCGTTCCGGAAAACACTGGCATTCACACTGAGTTCATCGCCCCCCAGCAGTTCAACAAACTGCATCCGGGCAGTAATCTCCTTGTTTTTGGCCTTTTCCGGCTTCAGATCGGGGTTTGGTACGAATACATTCTGTACCGGCCCAGCCACAAAGTGCGTACCTGTGGAGAACATCTCTTCCATACCCGGGGCCCGGAACGCTTCCTGATAACCTGCACTGAATGTTAACCAGTCCGTTGTCGTCCACATCAGACCAATGGAAGGCGACACGGCCTGATCCGTTTTCTTTTTATTGGTCACATCCGAGTCGGCACGGCTGTCTTCCGCGGAAAAGTGGTCATACCGGACACCGGTTTGCAGGGTCCACGCCTGAGCCAGGGGAATAGAACCCTGAACAAAAGCCCCCAGGGTCACCGACTGGCCATCCAGCCCCTCCGGGCGGGAATCGTCGGCACTTCCGGTGGTATCACGTACCGTAGTGACCTTGTTCTGGTATGCATCCAGCCCGTAGGTCAGCTCAATATCGTTGATCAGGGAGAGGTTCGTCAGAGCCAGCCCATAGGTTTTATAACGGGTATCGTCATGCTGCCCCTGGGCGACACGGTCCTCTTCGTAGCGGGTATCGGTATAAAACAGCTGCAGCTTTCCATCCACCCGGGGACTGTCCGGGTTATACCGCCAGGCGGCAGACAGATTGGTATTTTTAGAGTTCCGGTCGATCAGCGGGGACGAGCTGCCGACATTGGTCGCAGGGTTACTGGGAACCCCGGCATCCACCAGAAGGTGCTGCGCTTTGAACTCAAGACGGCTGTCAGCGTTCACCTCCCAACCAAGCTTGGCCATCCCCCCCTGCTCCCGGGATCCGGAGTTCTGGAGATCTTCACCATTACCCAGTTCATAGTTACTGCCATCGTTGTAATAGGCATTCAGCAGCCAGTCCAGCTGGCCACTCAAGCCATAGAAAGCACCGCTAGTGAGGGACCGGCTGTTATTGCTGTGGTACCCCTGAGAAACATAGCCCCCCAGTGCTTTGCCCTCATCCAGCATATCTCTGGCATTTTTGGTGTTCTGAGCCACCACCCCGCCAATGGCACCAGAGCCCCAAAGACTGCTGGCAGGCCCCTTGACCACTTCAATGGATTTCAGCAATTCCGGGTCGGTGAAATACGTGCCCCGATGACCATTGGTAAAATTCTGGCGCACTCCATCCACCACCTGAAGCACCCGGATACCTTCCAGTCCCCGAATATTAATGCTGTGGGAGGTCGCTCTGGGGCCACCACTCACGGCGACATTGGGGAGATGATCAATGGCTTCGGCTACAGAAGGCGCCTGCTGTTGCTCAATCTCATACTGATCCACTACTTCGATGTTTTGTACGACATCAGTCAGAGATTTTTCACTTCGGGTTACAGTAACGGTCACCTGGTTGAGCTGGGTAACCCCTTCCTGAGCACTTTTTTCGGCGTGAACAACCCCTGCTGTCACGGCCATAACCGCAACAGCTAAACGGCTTTTTATAAAGGTCATGGGATTCTCTTTGTTGTAATCCGCCTCTGGCTCAACACCTGATCAGGGCAAAGGACTGGCAAGAGGACTCGGTCTGGTCAAAATTGATTGCTCATTGTGTATTACAACTGCAGCTCTTCGGCTTCCCCCTGAAAACCGATACCCCTTTAAGCCACAACCACAATCGAGCGCATAGTAAACAACGATAAAAATAAATGCAAATCATTATCATTAGCAATAAGAGGCTGAGTTTTTCAGGTCAAGGTGGGTACCTTTCACCTTCTGTCGAAAAAAAAGCTGCCTCTTAGAATATTTCCCTGGCTTAGCGATGTTCAGGCCGGCCCCAATCCCCCTTTTCCATGATTCAACACTTCCCCGAACATTTATGGGTTCTATAAAAACAACAGCGGAAAATATCGGTTTGTGAGAAACATCACAGAAAATTGATCTATATCTATACAACTATTTTCATAATCCGTATGATTCAAACGGTCAAAACAGCTCAGAAAATCGCCTGCACATACGACAAAAGCTTAATAGGCGAACCTGCACCCAGAAAAGCCCTGGATCTCCGGAGGCTTACTCTCGCCATGCATGCGTAGCTATACGTATCCCACCCAGCTGTTAAGTTACCGTTAAGTTTCACCCTGTTATTTTTTGCCCACAGAATTTGCAGGCAACCCAACCCCTTTGACGTGCCCTGAACGGTGGGTGCCTGTTTTCAATATTTTCAAACGCTTTTACGGTCAGGGCATTAAGGTAGAACGATTTTCTGAGGTTTCCATGGTTAACATTGTGAGCCGTACTGTTGCCAGTGCGTTATTGCTGATTCTCTCTGTCAGTGCTTCAGCCCAGGCGGCTGAAAAGCTGGAATCCCGCATGGATGCCTTTGTGGTCACCTCCAAGAAAGGTGAGGAAATTCTTAAGCCTGCTACCACCGCGGAACCAGGCGACACCCTCGAATACCGGTTAGCCTACACCAACCGCACCCAATCCCCACTGGCCGCTCTCAAGATTGCCGTTCCTGTGCCTGCCAATACTGAATATCAAAAAAGCTCAGCCCATACCGCTGTTGCCGGCGCCTTTGAGGTGAGTATTGACGGCGGCGCTACCTGGCAAATCCCCCCGGTCAAACGCTGGCAGAAAGATGCTAACGGCAAGCGGGTCCGGGTAGACGTTCCTGCATCGGAATACACCCACCTGCGCTGGCGGGTGAAAGAGTCTATCAAGCCCGGTGAAGTGCAGACCTTCAGTTACCGCACCCGGGTTCTCTGAACCCTGGCGATCAATATTCGCTGATCCCCTGATGACTTCAAGCTCACACTGCCCACCGGCAGTGTGTGGGGACCTGTGCGCTCATTTTCCTATAACAGTCAAACGATGCTGATTTGATAACTGAAATAAAAGTGTCGTTTAAAAAACATATTGAATAGCCATGAGCGGAAAATGCCGCCAGCTCTGAACCATAAAAATGGCTTCGGGGTCTTATAACGCCGCATTTTCATAAAAAACCTTATTAAAAAGCATCGCCCACAAAGGGCTGTGCCTGAAAAAACACCAAAACCATCCCAAGCATTACAAAGAGGTGAATACAGTCGATGTACCGCAATTCAAAACAGCCAGTTTCGGCTCAGTTTATGGCTTTATGGGCCTTTGCCCTAATGGCCATGACGATGCTTTGGGGGGCATCGGCACAGGCGGCCATCACCCCCGCTGGCACCGTGATTAAAAACCTGGCGACGGTCACATACGAGGACGGCCTGGGTAACGCCTATACCGCCAAGTCCAATGAATCCGTGGTCACCGTGGCAGAAGTGTATGCTCCGGACCTGCAAAACGACCAAACCAAAGACGCTGCTCCCGGGCAAACGGTCTACTTCGCTCATCAGCTGATTAACGGCGGTAACGTAAAAGAGACCTTCAGAGCCCTGAACGCTGAGCTGCCTGGGCCCAACGCCGCCACATTTGACATTTACCATGACATCAATGGCAATGGTCAACCAGATTCCGGTGAGCCAAAAATTACCGAACTCACCGTCGACGCTGGCTCCGTTGCCAACATTGTTGTTGCTGTCAATGTAGCCGCCGATGCCACCTCATCTGACCAATACGTCATCGCGGTAACAGCTCAACCGACAACCGGCCCTATTCTGTACAATACAGATACCGTCAATATCACCAATGGCCCGGTACTGGTTGCAACCAAGAAGGAACTGAGCCATACCCCTGCCACTATGGCGAACACCGGTATTGGTACTGTTGAGTATGCAATTACGGTTAAAAACAACGGTACTGATGCTAAAAATGCAGAAATCTATGACTTCCTGCCAAACCTGCTCGGCGCAGCAGCCCAAATAGGAAGCGACCCTCGTCTGGTCAATTTTGATGCCGTAAAGGTTGCCGACGCCAGCAGTCTGCCAGTTTCTGTAACACTGCCGGATTACGTCACCAAGGACAAAGCGGTTTACGCTAAAATCCCTGAGCTGAAAGCCGGTGAAACCGTCACTCTGAAGTTCAGGGCAACTTACCTGTATACCGATGCAAACTCATTCTCTGCCAACGACACTCTGCGCAACAAAGCCTACGTGTTTTATGGCAAGTCCGGCGATCTGACCAGCAGCCCGGATAAAGTGGTGGTTGAAACCAACGAAGTCACTACCAAACTGCCTGCTTTCCACAGCTTTGATGCTTTTGGTAGAGACAGCACCTGGAAAGCCAAAACCGATACCGTGCCCCATGCCAACTCTGGCGATGTGGTGATCTTCAAAGCCAAGATCCACAACAAGGGCAATAGCGCAGATGCGTTCAAACTGGCCATTCCTGACGTTCCAAAAGGGTCCACAGATACAGCCCTTTTCCCGGCCGGCACCACGTTCACATTCTGGGATCAAACCGGAACCCTGAAGTTGAACAAGGAGACCCCGGAAGTGGCCAAGGGGGGCGAATATATTGTCACCATTAAGGCTCAACTGCCGGACAGCGGTAAGAAGACAGGAAAATCCGAAGCCAAGCTGAGCCTGGTTTCCGCGGGCGATAACACCAAAACCGATGAAGTGACTCTGATTCTTAACTCAGTCAAAGACTCCACGGGTTCTGTTGACCTGTCCTATAAAGGCACAGGGGGGGACGCTGACCGGGACCCATACCCGTCCAATGCGATTGATAAAACCGCCGGCAGCAAAAACTTCAGGGATGTGGCTCCAGGCAGCACCGCTACCTATGAATTCACCCTGTATAACGAATCTCCGGTTTCCCGCTCCTTTAAACTGAACGCCTACACCGGTGTCACCGGCTCAAAGCCCGGCTACCAGAAAGGTCAGCCACTGCCAGCAGGATGGGCGGTAGTGTTTGCTGATGAGTATGGCAACACAATATCGGCCACTCCCACGGTACCAGCCGGACAATCCATCAACCTGCAGGCAAAGCTGACAGTGACCAAAAGTGCTGCTGCGGCAAAAGAAATACCTTTTGCTGTAGTTGCCGAAGGTACAAAAGGCGGTAACGATGCCCTGAAGTTTTTCGCCACGATTCAAAGAGTGGGTGAACTGACTCTGACCCCCGATGGTGCCAACCAGGTTGAGCCCGGTGGATCGGTTTTCTATGAGCATGAGCTGCGCAACCTGAGTAACACCCAGATCACAAGGGACATTACTTTGGATGGCAAAGGCCTCCCTGCAGGATGGAGCTACCTGATCTACAACACAGACAAGGATGGCAATATTGTAGGTTCTGGTGTGCAAACCATGACTATTTCTGGTGCATTCCTTGCGACCAAAGATGCGGTCAAGCGCATCCGGGTTAAGGTGATGGCACCTTCAAACGCAACACCTGGCGCCACTCAGATCCTTACTCTGAAAGCAAGCTATCAACTCGACGGCATAGATATGACGGCAACGGTGACAGACTCAACTACCGTGATTAAGGGCCAGATCCGTCTGTACAAAAAAGTCGCACGACTGGCTGGCAAGGGCAAAAATGAAGGCACCATCATCACTGAGTCAAAAGCCCTGGATAAGAGCGCGTTCAAGGAAAGCAGCGCTGACAAAGTGATTCCCGGAGAAGACTATGTGGTCTGGCAGGTCATCGCCCGTAACGAAGGTGACTCTGATGCCAATAATGTCGTGATCAGCGATGCTGAACCGGCATTCACCACTTACACCAATGGCTCAGCATACGTTGTGGATCCATCCAAAGGCGTGGTGGCCAGCGACAGTGGATCAGACCTCAAGTTCAACGTGGGTGATGGAGCTGATGCCAGTAAAGGCGGCATCCTGAAGCCGGGTGACTTCGTTGAAATCCGCTTCACCGTCAAAGTGAACTAACCCCTGAAAACCAGACCCCTTCCGCTGCTCTCTCCAGCAGCGGGGGGCTTCTATTGCCTTCTTTTTTAACCAGCACATGTCACTCATGTGCAGAGGGCAACAGAAGCCTTTGTGCAGGAAGAAAACGGTAGAAAGAACTGCACAACAAACAGTCAACGCATCGGGTAACCCGTTTATCGATAGCAAATCAAGTTGTATGAAAAACGCCTTCACTTTTTTTAGCCAGACAGCTTTTAACCAAGCTGCCTTTAGCCGGGTCTCAGGAGCACTGTGTAAAGCGCTTTTCAGCCTGTGGCTGGCGATGTTAGCGGCCGGTGTTCAGGCGATTACACCGGCGGGAACTCTGATCATGGCCCAGGCCACCGCCACGTTTTTTGACACGACCAATGGCGAGACATTAAGCACCCTCTCTAATCAGTCCTGGGTGACAGTAGCTCCCGTAGCCGCCCTGAGGCTGGTGGAAAGTCAGAGCCAGACCGCGTCCCCCGGAGAATCGGTGTTTTTCGTTCATAAACTCAGAAACCTTGGAAACACACCGGATCGATTTTCACTCAAGGTGGCTGCCCCTAAAAAACAGCAGGCAAGTAGTAGCAAACCGCTCTCAGCAATCCTGAACAACCTCAATGTCTATGAGTACAGAAATGCTCTGCCCGCTCCCAGTGAATCTCCTCTGAAAGAAACCCGGTTATTGCAACCCGGCGAAACCGTTGAGCTGGTGGTAATGGGCACAGTCCCCGTCAATGCCCTTGGGGGGGACGTCTTTGACCAGGCCCTGACAGCCACTTCCTTTCTGGATAATGCAACCACCGTGGAAAACCAGGACAAGGTCACCACAACGACAACTGCCGTTCGGTTGACCAAAACCGTGAATAAGAAAGAAGCCAGCGCCGCAGATGAGCTTCGGTACTCCATTCAGGCTCAGAACAATGGCGATACCCGGCTTGTGGAAAAAACCATGATGGTTGGGGGCCAAAGTGTTTCAGGAGTTCTACTGGAGGATAAAATCCCGGTCAACACGGTGTTCAACAGCAAGGTGGCCCCGACGGTAGCCCCCATTCAGTCTACCCTGATCCTCCATCGACTGTCCGGAGACTGGATCGAATACAACCAGTGGAATAAAACCGACACCATCACCCGGATTGGCCTGCTGATTCCTTCACAAGACCTGGTCCCGGGCCAGGCAGGCAAACTGGACTTTTCAGTAAAGCTGGAAACCAGAGTTCAGGAAGGCACGGTCATCGTCAATGTGGCCGAACTGTTTGATGGAAAGAACCATAACAACAGCTCTGGGGCCCTGACTTCCAGTAACCCTGTTAGAACTCAGGTCAAGAAAGGGCCATTTCAGCCAAGTACAAAAAAGGTTCAGCTGACGTTCCGCGAACCAGTCAACCTCAAGCAGGCCCCGTCGTTTACCGCCCCGTTCGTAGCAGCCGGTTATTATTACCTGGGTTCCGACTCCAACAGACCCCAGAACGATGTGTATCTACAACTGGAAGGGGGTAACTTCCGGACATCCACAGAGCAAGCGGATACGGTAGATATTGCTGTTTTCTCAAAGACTGGCAGCCATTTAAAGGTGCGCTTGCAGGAAACCGGGGTCAACACAGGGGTCTTTCGCAGCCAGTCTCCCCTCAGGCTGACCGAAACGGCAAACGGCAGCTCACAACTCTGTCTTTCAGACAATAGCACTCCCGACTACAGCCGACCTGGAAGCAGCTGTTTTCTACAATCGAAAATCGATGACACCCTCACGGCGACTGTCGTTGACCCAGTAACTCTGAAAAGCTACAGCACCACCGCAGGTGTCAGCCCCCAGGGCACTATTTTCAATTCTGATAACCCTGGCAACAGCCTGGAAGGCGCCACGGTTAACTTTATGGATGTCCAGGGCAACCCAGCCAGAGACGCCGTATCCGGTCGGGTCATCTACAGTCAGATTACCGGATCCGATGGCCAGTTTGGCTATCCCCGGCTGAAACCCGGGCGATATTTCATCAAGGTCACTCCCCCGGAGCACTTTACTTTTCCTTCTCATGTCCAGCCCGAAAAGCTCCCAGGACGACGGGTTTCCGACGCTTCCTATGGGCAGAGAGGAAAACCCCTTGCCAACCGGCAGCCCGCTCTTCAGGGAGGACTGAATGTGCGGGGCTCATTTGCCATTAATCAGGGGCAACCCATCGACTCTTTCGATGTTCCGGTAGACCCCGCCGCCAATGAAGTAAGCGGCCTGGTTATGGAAAAAGAGGCCAGGCAAAAAGAAGTAGCCCCAGGAGAGTTGGTAGCCTATGAAATCACCCTGGAAAACAAAACGGGTGTTGATCTCTATAACCTTCAGGTGACCGACACACTGCCATTCGGTTTTAAGTACATGAGCGGCAGCACTCGGATCGACGGAAAACAGACAGCAGATCCCCAGAGCACTTCTGGTCGTCAGTTGACGTTTAAAATACAAACCAGTCCAGCCTTGGCCCAGGGCAGCAAGCTTTCCATTACCTATGCCCTGAAAGCCGGAGCAGGGTCAATTGACAGTGACGGTATTAATCGGGCCAGTGCCTCTGCCAGAAAAGACATATCAGGGCAGCCCGTCACCTCAAACGAAGCCAAAGCCCAAGTTATGATAAAAATGGATGGCGTGCTGTCAGACCGGGCCATTCTGTTTGGCAAAGTCTATGTGGACAGTAATTGCAACAACCTGCAAAACCCAGGTGAATGGCCTATTGGCGGCGTTCGGCTGTATATGGAAGATGGCACCTGGGTGACCACAGATGAAAATGGTCAGTACAGCCTGATGGGCCTCAAGCCAGGCAATCATGTGATCAAAGTAGACCCGGTTACCCTGCCAGACGGTCTGGTGCTTAAACCTCTTGATAATCGTAATGCTGCAGACGGCGGCAGTCGGTTTGCAGATCTGGCTCCCGGTGAAATGCATCGGGCGGACTTTGCCGCTATGTGCCCAGCCAACAACTACGAAAAGATCTTTGCCCAGATCAAAGCCCGAAACGAAAGCATTACCGGCGAATGGCTTCTGGACGATGCGGCCCAGTATAACCGCTCCAGGCCCACGGAAAAGGCCGATAATACTGGCGACCTGTCCCATGGTGTTATCCGCGCTCCCCAAGAAAATAGAGGGGAAAACCGCGAGGAAAAAGACGTACGAGAAGCCGCCAGCAGCACAGGTAACCAACATAAGCATGCTGCGCCAGACAGCATGGAAAGCGGTTCTGCTCAAGCGATGCCTCAGGCATCAGAGGCCGTTAAAACCATCACCCGGGACCAGGGTATGAAAGGCACCTGGCTCTGGCCCGAAAACCATCAGGCTGACGGCCGTTTTATGGCGGTTGTACGGGCAGGCATTCAGCCTGTGTTGTATGTAAACGGTAAGACTGTTGATCAGGACCGCCTGGGTGAACAGCTGCTCAATAGCCGGGAGCAATCCCAACTGCTGGCCTGGTACGGTGTCGCTCTGGAAGACGGCGACAATAAGGTAGAGATCAAGGCCACCGACTTTTTTGGTAATGAGCGGGTTCTTGCAGAAGGCGTATTCAGCCAGTCCGGTTCTGCACAGCAGATTGATATCAAGCCGGAAGCAGAGACCTTACCGGCCGATGAAGGCCGCAGCCTTCTGCCGGTCACCATAAAACTGCTGGATAAAAATGGCCTGCCTGCCCGGGGCGTATACTTTGTCACGCTGGAAACCACGGCGGGGCGCTGGCAGGAAGCGGATATTCAGGATCAGGAACCCGGCCACCAAATCCGTATTGACCAGGGAGAGCTGACCGTTCACCTGCGATCGGGAAGCACCTCTGGCCCGGTTACTCTCAGGGCATCCACCGGTGATCTGAAAGCCGATACTGAAATTACCCAGATTGCGGCACCACGCCCCCTGGTGGCGGCCGGTATTGTGGAGCTCAATGGCAGCCATGGTCAGGTCAGTGGTCCGATCGCAAGCCTGGGCAGTATCACCGATGGCACCCACACCGATAAACGTGCCGCGATGTTTATCAAAGGTGAAGTCGCCAAAGACACTCAGCTGACACTTTCCTATGACAGTCAGAAAGATGAAGACACTGAACTGTTCCGGGACGTAGATCCCGATGATTACTATCCCATTACCGGTGATGCCAGCCAGAAGGGTTATGAAGCCCAGAGCCGCAGCAAGCTGTACGCCAAAGTGGAAAAAGACCGCAGCAGCCTGATGTGGGGAGACTACCAGACCGACAGCAATGGCTCTGAAAACAACCTGGCCAGAATCCAGAGAAACCTGACCGGTGTCAATGGTATCTATGACAACGGCAAAACCAGGGTGCAGGGTTTTGCGGCGCGTCCGGAAGACAACCACCGCAGTGAAATCATCAAGCCCAATGGTACCGCTATGAACTATCGACTTCAGGGAGCGCCTGTCGTACGTCATAGCGAAACCGTTGTGCTTGAAATCCGGGATCGTGATAATCCCGGACTGATCCTTCAGTCTCAAACACTCAATCGCGGCTCGGACTACGTTCTGGACGAGTTCAGTGGCTACCTCAAATTCAGGGACCCGGTTCACAGCCAGGACAGCCATGGCAACCCCCAGCAGATTCGTGTCAATTATGATGTTGAGGGCAATGGTGAAGCCTATACCGTGGCAGGAGTGCGGGCAGAGCAGAGTATTACTGACAATGTAAAAGTCGGTGCCAGCTATACCCGGGATGAACATAAAACCGAAGGCAGCGATATCAGCGGAACCTGGGTGGAATACAAGCCTTCTGATAACACTTCCATTGCCGTTTCAGGGGCGCATATGAACGGCAAACAGCCTGCCGCGTCAGGCTCCACCCAGACCTCTCAGGACCCAGTGGATAAAAACGGTAACGCGGTGCGTATTAAAGCAAAGCATCGCTGGAAGCCTGGCTCAGAGACAGAAGCAACCTGGGCCCGTGCCGACAAGTACTTCACCAACAGTGCCGGAGGTGTTTCTGCTGGGCGGGAAGAGACACGCCTGACCCACAAGCAGACTCTGAGCGGCTCTCTGGATGCCCGGGCCGAAGCAGAAATGAGCCGGTCCCTGGATGACAGCAGCTCCCAGGGTGACAGCGCCGGTGTGTATCTGGATAAAAAGGTGGGAGACGGCTGGAAGCTGACCGCAGGCAGTCGTTATATCCGTCAACGGAGTAGCAATGACCAGTCCAGCTATGTTACTGGCCAGGCCGGTGTTGAAAAACGGTTCAAGCTGCTGAAGAAAGATGCCACCCTCAAGGCGGAGTATGAACAGGCTCTCAGCAACGACCGCTGGCGTGCAGCCCTGGAAAGTGAGTGGAAGGTACACGACAAGGTATCCATTTATGGCCGCTTTGAGCGGGACGACAATCTCAGCCCGGTAGCCAGTGACGCCGACCGTAACCAGTTTTCCCTGGGTCTGAAAAGTGAATGGCTCCCCAATACCAAAAGCTACTCTGAATACCGGATGCGCGGAGCCACCGATGGGCGCAGCCTGGAATGGGTCAATGGCACCGAAACCCGCTGGGAAGTAGCCAAAGGGTTGTCCATTACTCCAAGCATTGAGTGGATCAATACCGTCAGCGGCAACAACGACAATGATGGCCTGGCGCTTTCTGTCGGGCTTCAGGACAAACGCCAGAAAAACCAGCGGGCGACTGGCCGGATTGAATACCGTAATGGCAAGACTCAGAACTATTACGGTCTTGATGGCGCTGTTGCCCGTCGCCTGAATCTTGACTGGAGTGCCCTGCTGCGGGAATCGTTCAGGCTTGAACTCCCTGAAGGTAAAAGTAAGACCCTGAAGCACGCCCTGACCTTTGGGCTGGCCCGCCGCCCAAAACTGGATAACCGTCAGCATGGCCTCTATTTATATCAGTGGAAAGAAGACCGTGGTCAGAATCCAGCGGACAACCGCAGCGTTCACCTGATTTCCACTCACCAGAACCGCCTGATGCGCCCCGGCCTGGTCTGGTCCGGAAGGTTGGGCAGCAAGTGGGTCAGCACTGCACTTGACGATTATCAATACGGCAGCATCACCTCAGTAGCGGACAGTCGTCTGACCTGGGACCTGAACCGCCGCTGGGACCTGGATATCCGGGGTGGACTGCTGATGGTGGATGGCACCGACAGTCTGCAATGGTCCGCAGGGCTGGGTCTGCACTACCTGGTGGTGCGCAACCTCAGGGTCGGGCTGTACTACAACTTTGCCGGGTTTACCGACAAAGATCTTGACAGCGAAAAAGCCAATGCCGAGGGCATTCACCTCAGCATGCAGTTCAAGTTTGATGAATCCCTTTTTGACTGGTTTAAATCATGAACCGTTTGTTATTACTCAGCCCTCTGCTTCTGATTACAGCTATTCTCACAGGGTGTGTCAGCACAGAAGAGCTGTACGCACGCTATGACAACGCCCTGTGCCCTGTGGTCATCCCCCAACAGCATTCCTGGCACTGGGCAGTCCTGTTTCCATACAACCGCAGTGAGATCACTGGGGATCAGCTGACCAAACTGCAGGACAACCTTGAACTTCTCAAGGAACACCCTCAATACCGGGTGGCACTCAGGGGATTTTCAGACAGTGTCGCCTCCCAGCGCTATAACCTGCCACTGTCACAGAAACGGGCTGAAGCGGTTGCCCGGTGGCTGATCAGCCAGGGCCTTTCCCATGATCGAATTGATCTGGCATGGGCCGGCAAAACCTTGCCTTTGACCCCTCCGGGTAACGGTAAGGATGAACCCGTTAATCGAAGGGTAGAGATGTTGTTGCTGGATGGCAACGGAAAGCCCGTTCCTGTGGCGCTCAACCAGCTGTCAGAGCTCATCAGCCCTCTTTCAACGAATACCGCTCCAGCGACAGATACAGCTCCAGCCATGGAGTCCATCCGATGAGTCCACTTCACCTGCAGGCTTCCTCTTCAAAGGTAAGAGAAGCAAGATTCCTGCTTTTTCTGCTGGCTTATCTGACTCTTCTTTCATCCTGCCTGTTACCCACAGGAGTCATGGCAGCAACACCACCAGGCACGTTAATCAGAAGCCAGGCTCAAGCCTGGTTTCTGGACGAAAACGACAATCGTCTTGAGGTTCGCTCCAACGAAGTAGAAACCCTGATTCAGGAGGTGACCGGTGTTCGGCTGGACAGCAGCCAGAGTCAATGGGGGGTGGCCGGGCAGAAAATCACTCTGCCCCACCAGTTGACGAATACCGGGAATATTGGTGTGGATTACCGGCTTTCCCTTTCCAGCCGGTCCGGCCTCACTGGCAAGCTGTATCTGGATAACCATCATACCGGCCAGCCTGAATCTCAAAACCGGGTATCCGGCCCTGTTTATCTGGCACCGGGGGAAAGTGTCAGCCTGTTGCTGGAAGTAACGGTTCCTTCTGCATATGAAGCCACTATCCAGTTGACGGCTACCGTTGACAGAGCCGAATGCCAGAATAATACCACTGCCGTCCAACAGACAGAGCAGGGGCGTTGCCAGGCAGTGAATACGGATACCGTCAAACGCAGTAACGGCGTTGTCTATCAGACCCAAAAAAGTATGGACAGAAGTTCTGCCAGGGTGGGTGAGCTGGTTCGGGTCTCACTGAATTTCAAGCGCACTGATAGCACCCGTAATCTCAGCCTGTTATCACTGAAGGACAAACTTCCAGAGGGTCTTGAATATGTCCAGGGTTCAGCAGAACTCTGCGACAGCCAGGGCAATAACTGCCAGTTCCGCAACCCCGAAGACTATGACCCTCAGCTTGACAGGCCCCTGACCTTCTTCCTGTCCGGCAATCCTGGGCATCAGGGCATCATTCGCTTTATAACCCAGGTCACAGGTGGTGCGGGAACAACAATATTCAACTCTGCAGACTATGAGTTCTGCCAGAAATCCAGCTCAGGCTGGGATCACTGTGTTAAGCAGAAAACCAATCAGGTGCCCCTGAAAATAACCGGAGCCGGAGTGACCCTGAACGGCAGCCAGTATCAAAGCAGAAAAGACCTTGGGGATCCGGTCATTGTGGATACCGCGCCTTCAGGAGGCACGGTTCAGTTTATCAGCTATGCCTGGAATACAGGGACCCAGCCTGCCAACTATCACATTTCCCCCATCCACCAGGGCAATACCTTTCCTGCAGGCAGCCTCTACTGCCTGAGCAAGGATGATCAGTGCCAGAGTTTCACGGGGCAACCCTCTCTGGTCACCCAGACACTCCAGCCCGGTGAGCATCAGGCTGTTCACCTGCACGTGCAGTTACCCAAGGGCTTTCGCCCGGATGCCAGCCATAAAAATGGCTATGCCCTTGAACTGGTAGCCATTGATCTTTCCAACTCCAAAATTCAGGACAACGTTCAGAACTGGCTGCTGGCCATCATTGATCAGTCCGCAGGCGTTGACCTGACACTTGGGCAGACACTGAAAGAGAATGCGTCGGCACCCGGTCATGGAAGCGGGCCCGAAGCGTCACCACTGACCACCAAAACAGTGCAACCAGGTAACACTGTCATTTTTGACAACCTCTATGTGAATAACACCGGCTCAGTTCCAGACAGCTATAACCTGTCCCTTGAACCAACCCAGGGTAGCCAGCTTCCCAAGGGTATTTCCTGGCAGTTTCTTAATTCAGGAAACACCCCTGTCCCCAACAGCGGCATCATAAAACCGGATCAGAGCAGCGCTTTTAAGCTGGTCGTCCAGGTGCCCGCACAGGCGGTACCAGGCACCTGGTCACTGGTGGTAAAAGCCGTTTCACCTGTACGACTGGCCCAGGATAAACTTCATCTGGCCATGACCATCCCCTCACAAAGCACCCTGGTGCTGGAACCTGACGGCAGGAGCCAGGTCACACCCGGCAGCTTTGTTACCTTTGCCCACCGGTTAACCAACACCAGTAACAGCAGCATCGACAATATTCGGCTGCAGTTAACCGATACAATGGCCTCCAGCGGCTGGCAGTCTCTGGTATACAGCGATGATGATGGAGATGGCAACTTGTCGGCCACGGATCAGAGAGTTAAGGCCCCCATCTCACTGAAGTCCGGTGAAACCCGCGTTCTGCTGGTTAAGGTATTTGCTCCAGGCAATGCCCCTCAGGGGAGTGAAAACCAGACTACCTTGAAAGCCCTTTGGGATACAGGCCGATCCACATCAGTAACGGACATCACAACCGTCAACAGCTCACAGGTGAAGATCACCAAGGAGCAGGCACCCTGGGACTGCAGCAACTCTTATCCCACCCGTTTTTCAACCACACCGTTCCCAGCCCTTCCTGGAACCTGTGTCGTCTACCGGTTAACGGCGACTAATCATGGCAACGAGCAGGCCCATAATGTTGTCATCCATGATGCCGCTCCCAACTTTACCGTTTTTTACAGTGCATCCGGTCTGCCCATAACCACGGGCAAGCAACCTGGAGATATTACAACTGCAGGTCAGGCAATTACCGCTACTTGGCATCAGGGATTGGCACCCGGTGAATCGGTGTCTCTGCTTTTTGGAATCCGTATTCAATGACCTCTCTGAGCATGCATTCAATTAAGCCCATCATACGGCTGTTATCAGCACAGAAGCGAGTCACTGTATTGATGCTACTGGCTTTTTTTGCCACCACAGCCCAGGCTCAGATCAGCATTACCGAGCTGAAAAGCGACAGTGCTATCCGGCAGGCTGTTAACGATACCCTGCAGGGGCCAGGTGTTACCATTTCCAATGTCCGGATCGTCAAAAGAGCCAGTAAAAGGCAAGTTGGCACGTTTCGCAATGGCACTGAAAACCGGTCGCCAAACATCGGTATTGCCCAGGGGCTGGTCATCAGCACCGGGGAAGTAAAATCCCTGGCAAAAAGCAAAAAAGACCCATATGGAAAATCGTTCAGTAAAAGCCGGTACCGGGATTCAGACCTGGACACTCTTCTCCATGGGGTACGGCAATACGACCCGGTGGTGATCACCTTTAATATCACCCCTCAAGCCAACAATATCAGCATCGACTTTGTATTTGGCTCCGATGAATACGAACATTATGTGGACAGTGACTATGTCGATGCCTATGGCTTTTTTATCAGCGGTCCGGGAATCACAGGCTCATTCAATAATAACGCCATCAATGCCGCTGAATTACCCAGCGGCGATCCAGTTTCCACGAATTATGTCAATCGCAACCGAAACAGTGATTATTACATCCGTAATCCGGACGTGAGATTTGATGACGACTGGCGGTCAGGCAGTGAAAGAGGCAATCATGTAGCCCTCAATGGCTGGACCAAGGTGGTCACCAGCACCCTGCCGGTCAGGGCGGGGGAAACCTACCAGGTTAAAATCATCCTGGCGGATGGGGCCGATAGCCGCTATGACTCCAGCGTATTTATTGGCCGCTTCAAAAGTCTGCGCCAGTTCAGTGGCCACTTGTTTGACCACCTTACCGGACCGGTTGACGATACCAAACTGGCCAAAGGTGATCCCGCCTATCAGTACTATACCAATACCAGGGTTCAGCTGTTTGACGCCAGTGGCCGCAAAGTCCAGGAGACACGCACCGGCCCAAGGGGAGAGTATCTATTTTCAGTCTACGACAATGGTCGCTACCAGGTCGCCGTGGATGCTTCCAGCCTGTCCACCCGGGCATACCTGCCGGAACAAACCTGGAGCAGTATTGGTGGACTGTGCGCTGATGGCAACAATGGAACCCTCATCCTATCCAATAGCGGTTACTGCTTTGGTGGCAAAAATGGAGGAATCAGTGTCCAGGTAGCCAGTAGTGGGCTGCCCGGAGCACAGCACTTGATAGAAATCCCGGCTGATCAGCAGGACCACCCCAACCTGAATGTTGGCTTCAGTTTCGATGCTGTGACCCACACGGGTAACCAGGGTCAGGGTAGTCTGAGAAACTTTATCGACAGTGCCAATAACGGGCTTGGCTCCGGAAAAATGCTGTTTGTTCCGGCTATTCCCCAAAACAGCCAACAGGGC
The DNA here is from genome assembly GCF_057680865.1 of Endozoicomonas sp. Z74. Taxonomy (NCBI): domain Bacteria; kingdom Pseudomonadati; phylum Pseudomonadota; class Gammaproteobacteria; order Oceanospirillales; family Endozoicomonadaceae; genus Endozoicomonas; species Endozoicomonas sp. Z74. Next base: position 45,861 of record NZ_JBLYZI010000001.1, on the reverse strand, counting down.
TGGAAGATTGAACTACAGAGTGAACTGTCATACCTCTACCGCACCGGACTGACCCTGGATGGCCTGGCATGGAGCCTGACCCAGCCGGAGCGGCCCGCTCTGTCACCAACAGCAGTAAAGAGCGGCATCACCGCTGGCACACAGCAGACAACACTCCCGGACTTTCTGGCACCGAACCTGGAAATCCAGGGACCTTTTGGTCATTCAACCCCTCTTTTGTCCTTGAATGCCAGAGACATCGCCATCTCCAATCTGGCGTTAACCGCTTCCGATAACCGAAGCCAGGTTCGTGCCATTACCGTTTCAGCAAATTGCACCGGCTGCATCATCCGCAATAACTTTATCGGCATACCCCCTTCGGGTGCCCTTAACCAGAACCAGACACTGTTTGCAGGTATCGAAACCGCATCAGGCAGTGACGTTACAATTGACCATAACTGGGTGATGGGTACCCGCCAGGCCGGTATCAACTTCCGAGGCTCAGGATCCATAAGAAACAACCTTTTACTGGACAATGCGTCCTTCTCATCCAGCAGCGATGCAGTGTCTCTGGAGGGGAGTATAGGTGACAGAAGCCGCTCAATAGCCATTTCAGACAATCATATAAGCGGTGCCAGTGGGATGGCTCTGGAAGGGTGGAGGTTACTCTATCCTGAAAAACTGACCATTACCGGGAATACCCTGGCAAGGGCCGGAGGACAGCACCGAATCGACAGCAAAGGAGTGTCCACCAGCGGGGAAGGAGCCGGATTGCGTCTTATGGGACTGGAATACAGTGGGAATAAAATTCAGGTCTCTGGCAACCTGTTTGATCATAATAACGGCCCGGGAGCCGTGATTGCCCACCTTGACAGAAATAATCCTTCTAAAGGCAACAAACTCACCCGGAACCAGTTCAGGGGCAACACCGGCATCCCCATCGACCTGGTAGTGCAAACCCGGCACTCCTCCGGTGATGGAGAAAACGCAAACACCGGTAACTACGTTTTCTCAGGAGCAAGAAGCAACTGGGGGATCGACCGCCCCATCATCAGTCGGGTGACCCGGGATGAACAGCAGGGGAAACTGGTGATTGAGGGATTCGCCATGCCCGGTGTGACTCTGCAGTTTTACCGTCAGCGAGGCAATGAATACCTTTACCAGCTTGAGCTGAAAGAAGGTGGGCCCGAGGATCAGGCCACAGATAAAGGAACCTATGTAGATCCAGTCAGCCGTAGAACCATTACCCAGAACCGGTTTCTCTTTGAGCTTCCACTGTCGTCCTTTTCAAGCTCAGATAAGATTGCAGCTATTGCCATTGACTATGAGGGCAATACTTCGGAATTCAGTCAGCCGGTCAGTACCAGTCCCGCAGGAAAAATCCATGTCACTCTATGGCAGGACCTGAATCGGAGCCAGACGCCTCAACCCAATGAACCCCGCCTCGGCAACATTAAAGTGCGCCTGTCCAGGCTGGACAAGCAATCTGGCCAACCTGTCACGGTCAAGGTTCAGGAAACAGACGACCAGGGAAATATCCAGTTTTCCAGCCTGTCCCCTGCCACTTACCAGCTGGAAGTCTTACCCGGACAGCCCGCCCTTAAGAACCTGGTTCTGGGTGACACCATGCAAAATCCGCTTCCCCTGCAGCTGAACAGTGGCGAAGAACGTGCCGCCCTGTTTGGTTACATAGAAGGGGCCCCCCTGTTCTCACTGACCCCGGAGCATCACCAGCACTCTGCGCCGGGCCTGTTTGTGACTCTGCCTCACACTCTGCTCAGCTCTGCCAACGGCCTGGTCGAGGTCAATACCCGCTGGCTTTCGTCGAATAGTACTGCACTGAAAACAGTAAGCTGGTCCGTAAGCCTGAAGCAGATCGCCTGTGATGGCTCATCAATGAAGTCATCCGGAACCCGTGGTTCAGATTCAGCGACACCGGTGTCTTTTCCTCTGCCGATCACCGGGGAACAATCGATCTGCCTACAGGCCGGTTTTTTCATTCCCGCAGGCACACCGGAAGGAACAACTGTTTCCCTGGAAGTAACTGCCCAATTCACTCCAGACAAGGCCACCAATGAAACCCTGAAAAAACCGGTAGTGGCCAAAGTGATCGACCAGATTACCGTCACAAGCCAGGCTTCCGGCCGGCTGGTACTGAGCAAATGGGTGGAAAACATCAGCCAGAGTGGCGCTCGAACAACGTCCAATAAGGGCAGCCCGGGGGATGTTCTCCGGTACACCATTGCGTTTACCAATGCCGGCACTGGCCCCATTCAATCCCTGCATATCAGTGACCAGACTCCGCCATTTACGGCGCTATCCACAAAGGCGTTATGTCCAGTGAACCTCCCGGAATCTCTGGGAAGCTGCTCGGTTCTGACACTGGGATCACAAAACAACCAGACCGGTTACCAAGGCAAGATGACCTGGGAATTTACCGGTGTTCTGGCCCCTGGTGAACGGGGAGAAGTGAGTTACCAGGTCAGAATTGAATGACGCTACCCAATCGATCCCTGGCAGCCGGTCGGACTTACGACAGGCTGCTAGAGCAAACATAAAAGAAAGCACCACCATTACTATGAGTTCAAAGCGCCCACAATCGCTGACCCAACGGAAGTCCACGATACCGTCGACGTACAGGAACTTTCAACGCCTGACACCCGGATTCAGTGCCACCCTTCTGCTATGGCTGGCGCTTTTCAGCCTCCAGGCTTCCGCCCTGGAGTGTACTCCCGGCCAGGATTTCGCCTGTGCCATAACCCCCAAGGGAGGCGACTGGAGAACAGGCCCTGGTAACCTCAGGGTCGACCAGGACTGGCTGCAACTGACGTCTGCCAGCCAATCCCAGAAAGGCTACACCTATATCAATAAGGCTTTCTCATCCTCGGAAGGGCTGTCCATTGAATTTGAGTTTTCCGCCAGCCAGGGGGGAGGCAGTATGCAGGGGCGCCCACCCGCTGACGGCTTCAGTGTTTTTCTGTTTGACGCCAGCAAGTCCTTCAGACTGGGTGAGTATGGAGGAGCACTCGGGTATAAAGGCTTAAATGGCGCATATGTAGGCATAGGCTTCGACAGCTTCGGGAATTTCAGCACTAATATTGGAGGTGGAGGCCGCAATCCCGGAGTCCAGCAAAACTCCATCGTTATTCGCGGGCCCACTCGAAGCTACCCTTACCTGGCCGGAAAAAAATTGAACTTCCCTCTGGCGAGCAGGGATCAAACCCGCTCCCCCCATAAAGCCAATATCAGCATAACCCCGGAACGCGGCACATACCGCATTACCGTCAAAATTGAGGGAGATGACTTTGAACTGAGTAAACTGATGCCCGGACAATACCGGATTCCCTCCCGGCTCAAACTGGGTTTTGCAGCCTCTACCGGGGGTAACTGGGCCCGGCACGAAATCCGGAATATCCGGGTGAATAAACCCGTTGATCTGTCCCTGGAAAAAAGCAACCTTGAGTTTGATATGGACGGCAAGGTTCGCTATACGCTCACCGCAAAAAACCATGGACGACAGAACAACGCCAATGGCGTGGCCATCAAACTGAATTACCCCAGTTTTTTCCAGCCGGATACAGATGCCATCCGCTGTCTGGCCACCACCTCCGGAAGCCAGTGCTCACTGGACGGCAATGGCTTACCAGTAATGAATCTTCGTGTCGGAGGCTCGGCTTCTTTCACCGTCACCGGTTCCGTAAAATCAGGTGCCCACAAAGGAGGCTCCCTCCATGCGGAGCTGGTGCCACCGCCAGGCTATATGAACAATAGCTTTGAACATATTGTGGACATTCCCGTCGGGATTCTCAGTGGCCAGGTATTTGAAGATAACCACCTGACCAACAGCTCGGGTCCGGGAATCAGTGGTGCATCGGTAGTTCTTGCACGACTGGAACAGGGGTTTAACCCCAACCGTCCGGAAATCGATAACTGGACACCAGCAATACTCACCCATACCAGTGCCAATGGAGAATACGCCTTCCCGGTACCGGTAGAAGCCAGTCAGTATCGTGTTGTCGCGCTCTCCCATACCCTGGCTAGAACCTCTGGTGCCTGGCCAGAACAAACCTGGGGGGGAAAATTCCGACGCTGTATCTCAGGGTCAGCGACCGGAAATACGATTCAGACAGACCGGTTACACACTGACCCAGGGTATTGCTTTGGTGGCAGAAACCCGGGCACCGATGATATCTCCAACGATATTGACGCTCTCTGGCTGACGTACCGAAACCATTGCTCCAACAGATTCTGCCCCATGCTGCCCCCTATTCCCCTGGGCAGTCATCAAATATGGAATGGGGAGCACACCCTTCAGTTGCCAGAAGATCGGATTCCTGCAACCCCCGAAGGCGTCGATGGACTCGACTTTGGCTTCAGCTACGATGTTGTGACCCACACGAACGACAGCGGCCAGGGAAGCCTTCGTCAGTTTATAGCCAATGCCAACCTTCGCCAGGGCAATGGCAAAATGCTGTTCATACCAGCCACCGTTCAGAACAACAGCCGTGGGTGGAACATTGAACTGCAATCCAGCCTGCCTGGCCTGAACCAGGCAGATATCACGATTGATGGCAAGGCGTGGAACCATCAACAGCCGGGACAAAGAGCCCTGCCTGACGACACAGCCAGATCTGGAGTAACGGCAGGCTCACAGCAACAGGTTCTCCCCCCCTTCCTGAAGCCGGATCTGCAGCTGGTGTCAGGCAACAGCAATGCTTCAGCAACGGTTTTTTCAATGAACAGTGCCAAGCAGGCTATTGTCAATCTGGCTCTGGTGGACTCTGCCACCAGCCCCCCCCAATACGGAATCAAAGCTTCATCTTCCTGTGTTCAGTGCCGTGTTGAAAACACCTTTATTGGCTTGAACTCCCAAGGTTCCAGGAGCGCTGGAAGAGGCTTCTATACAGCAATACATTCTGCACCTGGCAGTGAACTGAGCCTGGTTCATAACTGGGTTAAGGGCATCCGGGGAACGGCCCTGTTTTTTCAGGGCTCCGGTGTGATTGCCAATAACCTGCTTGAGGATAACGCCACTGAGGGAAAAAACAGTGACGCCATTACTCTGGAAGATGCCACACCGCAGACGACAGGCAGAACCGTCAGAGTGACCGGCAACCATATCAACGGCGCCAATGCTTACGCTCTGGAAGGCTGGCAGTTTATCAACCCTGATCACCTGATTGTCAGGAATAACACGTTATCCGGTGGTGGCCGTACAAGAAACTCATCAGCGGATGAAGGTGCCGGTTTACGTCTGCAGGCGCGGAGTACTTTCGCAGGTAAAGTCACTGCCTCAGAAAACCTGATTGCTCAAAACCGGGGGCCAGGTGTTGTTGTTTCCAACTACTCGGGCGCGGCTTCCGGTGAAACCGTCGCCAGAGGTAACCGCATCAGCCAGAACCGCTATGAAAACAACCAGGAGCTTCCCATTGACCTGGGTCGACACAACCAACCAAACGGAGACGGAGAAACCCCCAATACCGGTCATTACCAGGATCAATGGCCCAACAGAGGCATTGACCGCCCCATCATTACCAGCGCGCTTCTCGAAGGTAACCAGTTAATTCTGGAGGGCTATTCCATGCCAGGGGTTCAGCTGGAGTTTTACCGTCAGGATGGCAATAGCCTGCGTTTTCATCACACCTGGGTGGAAGGAAGCAGCGAGGATCTGTCCAGAGAGCAGGGGCAATATCAGGACCCTGTCAGCCAGCAAATCATCCAGCAGAACCGTTTCCAGTTCAAACAGGTTGTCACGTCCATCAGGGAAGGCACCAGGCTTGGCGCTATTGCCATCGACTCCAGCGACAATACCTCAGAATTCAGCCCGGCGATCACGGTTCAGCGTGCCGGAACCCTGGAAGCCAGACTATGGACAGATCTGAACAATGACGGGCAGCCGGGCAAGACCGAACCGCCCCTGAGCAATATCCAGGTTCAGCTGAGCCGGATCAATCCAGCTACAGGTCAACCCCTGGTAATCGGCAATCTGGCCACCGGCGCTGACGGCTCCGTTTTTTTCAGGACGTTACCCCCAGGCAGATACCGGGTTGAAGTGATTCCCGGCCAACCCGGGCTGGAAAACCTTACGGTGGGCAGCTCCATGAGAAACCCGCTGGAGCTGGAAATAAAAAACGGCGAGACGTCAACGGCACTGTTCGGGTTTGTGGAAGGAAAACCAACCCTGACGTTGACACCGGAACACCAGAAAACGACAGCAGCCGGTGTTTTTGTGAACCTGCCCCACAAGCTGCTCAGTTCAATGGCAGGAAAGGTTTCTGTTCAGGCTGACTGGCTGAATCAAATCCAACAGACTCTGACCTGGCCCATTCAGCTGCTCAAAACCCCCTGCAAGGATGACCATCATAGCCAGCAGGCTCTCCCCCTGTCACAACCCATACAACTGGAACCGGGCAAGCCGGAGTGCCTGGTGGCACGGTTTTTCGTTCCAGCCGATACCCCGGCAGGCTTCGCCGCAACGCTTGGGCTGACTGCCAGCTTCAGCGATGTCGGAACAAAAGCCGGTACAAAACCTGGCATTCAAGAGACAAAGCCCCTGACGGTCCAGATTAAAGACCGTATCGTCATCAGTGACATAAACAGTGGCCAACTGGTGCTGAACAAATGGGTGGAAAACCGGAGTAGAAACGAGAAGAAGTCACAATCCAACAAAGCCACCTCTGGGGAACGGCTTCGTTACACCATCACCTTCAGCAATGCCGGTTCCGGCCCCATCAAGGGACTGGAAATTGGCGATGAACTTCCCCCATGGACGCAACTGGCGGCACCGGCCCGCTGCCCTTCGTCATACCCTGAAAGCCTTGGGCAATGTCAGGTAACGGTGTTTGGTTCCTCAGCCAATCAGCCAGGCTACACCGGTAAAATCCGCTGGCAGTTTTCCGGGTCACTGCCTCCCGGAGAGAGCGGCACCGTCAGTTACGATATCCAGGTTCAATGATCAATCCACAAACCTTTCAGGAGCAAAAGGAGCCATATCCACCAGCGTCTTTTCCCGGGCCATCATCTCCGCCACCAGTCGCCCGGTGATGGCCCCCATACCAACACCGGCATGGCCGTGGCCAAAAGCGAACCACAAACCGGGATGCCGGGGGGCCTCACCAATGACAGGCAGGCCGTCCGGCATGGAAGGACGACTGCCAACCCATAGCTCCCCTACTGCTTCACCAAGCGGCAGTATCTCTCTGGCATTGGCCTGAGCCTGCACCAGTTGCTTTGGTGTGGGAGCCGCATCCCTGTGTGAAAACTCGACTCCCGTCGTCAGTCTTAAGCCTCGCTTCATGGGAGCCAGAACATAGCCTCCTTCTACATCATGAACAGGCCTGTTAAGAGTTATGGTCTCTGAAGATTTGAAGTGCTGGTGATAACCTCGCTCCCAGGCCATGGGAAAGTGATAACCCAGCTGACGACAGAGGTCATTACTCCAGGGCCCAAGAGCCAGTACCACTTTCTGGCTCACAACCGTTTGCTGGTCGGTGGTAATGGTAAAGTCACTTCCTTGATGAGCAAGCCCGAGAGCAGTAGCCTGAAAAAACCGTCCTCCTGACTCCCGAACTCCCCGGGCATAGCGCTTCACAACTTCAGCCGGGTCAGTGAAAGAGCCCGTGTCTCGAACCCAGACGCCCTGACGGAAGCCCGACTGAATGCCCGGTTCCAGGTCCGTCAGATCCGAAGCACACAGAACGTCATAACGAATTCCAAAGCGTGCATAGAACGCTCTCTCCCACTGACTGGCACGAAACGCTTTTTCCCCCCTGTAGAGTTTGATCCATCCTTTTTTCACAAGAAGATCTCCCGCCCCCAGTTGAATTAATCGTTGCTGATGTTCATCCAGGGCATACTGAAAAAGACGGTTCAGGGCGATGATCGACTGCTCAACATGAGATTGGCCACTGTGGCGTATCAGATACCAGAGCCAGCGCCAGTAACTGGGAAGGTGGCGGAGATAGACGTGAACATTAGGGTGGCGCTTAAGCAGTGCATTGGGCAAATGGTGAAAAACATCGTTTAAGCCCAGGGGAAAAATAGAACCACGATTGATCAGCCCGGCATTACCAAAAGAGGTTCCCTCCCCTGCCTCCATGGGGTCGATCAGAGTCACCGAGTAGCCCCGTTCTACCAGGGAAAGAGCACAGCAAACACCGACCATCCCGGCCCCCAGAACCGCAACACTTTCTTTTTTCATGGATGCGCTCCACCGAAGGGTAAATCATGAACTTGTGCCAGGAAAACAATCAGGCGCAGTGAGAGTCAAATTTATCGTTCTGCCTGTTTACTACAACAGGTGGACTTCTTTCTGCATGATCTATAATGCCGTGACAAACTGTGCCGGTTCCTGGCAAATAGAGCATATACCCTGTCCGCCACCTTGGATACCAGGGGCCAGCGCAAGGGTGCAATCCAGGCGCCTCTCCCCACTGCTTCCCAGGCAGCCAGAGTCGCATCCACACCGGTCACCATGCGACCATCGCCGAGCCTGGCGTGCAAAAAGCGGTCCAGCGCTTCAGGATCCAGGCTCGGGTGTTGCTCTCTAAATGAAGGGTGACGTATATCTGCCAGTATCAGGTTGCCGTCGTGGTTGAGGTGGCTTAGATGATTGATCTCGGCCATACACAGAGGGCAATCACCGTCGTAAAACAGGGTAACCGGAAGAATGATCTCTGCTCTATTCAACCCCATAAATTCCCTCATGGCTGGCCAGCTATCTGTTACAGGAACTGCAGGTGGGACCGCTTCATACCAGCCTCACTGGTTGTCCGCTGCGTCTTACGAAAGCACCTATCCGATTTACGTCCAAAACAGGGAGCCAGATCAATGAAATCATTAACTAAAGCGGGCCCTTTAATTTAATACGAATTATTATCATTTAGGTTATTGAACCCATTTTGTTCTTCAAGTACTCTACGCCCACTGATAATTGCCTGTATTTCTGCGTGTGTCATGCCCAACAAAGCCCTTCTGACCCTGTTGATCTCCATCGCTGCCCATGTGGCGGCCGTGGTGGCGCTTGAGCGTCAGGAAACCGAACAGAAGGTCATCAGCGTAGGCTCGATTCAGGCGCCGGTTTCCCTGAGCTTCTCAACCGTGAGTCAACCGAAGCCGGAACCCGTCCAAGAGAAGGTCGTTGAGAAACCGGAACCCAAACCGGAGCCAAAGCCCGAGAAGAAGCCGGTTGAACAGGCCAAACCCGTTCTGAAAAAACGGGAAAAAAAGCCGGAACCGGAAAAACGCCGGGATGAGGTTAAGAACGAAGTGGTTAAGAAAGCCGAGCCTGAAGAAGAGCCCCGGAAAAAAACCGAAACCACTCCCGAACCGGCCCAGGAAAAATCCGTCACCCAGGTCAGCGAAATGCCCGGACTCAGTGACGACCCCGTTATGGTCGCCGAACCTGCCATTCGCAACTGGGTTGAACCGAAATACCCAAGACTGGCCAAAAGACGTAACCAGGAAGGGGTGGTGATGCTGGATGTCATTATTGATGAACAGGGCCAGCCCATGAAAATCAGCATCCTGACATCATCCGGCTACCCGGTTCTGGATAAAGCGGCCATAACCGCAGTAAAACGCTGGGAATTCAAACCGGAAACTCGCAATAACCGTCGGGTCAAGTCACGGGTACACATACCAGTCGCCTTTGACATCACCTGATGGTCATTACCGAAAATGGTTACCCTTTTCTATTCAAACCCACTGTTGTTTTTTAAAGATTGTAAGGTAGCGCCATGCTGACAGAACAACTCGCTTCCCTGGGCATCATGGCCTGGCCTTTATTAATCACCTCCTGCCTTGGCTTTGCCATGATTCTGGAGCGCCTGATCACCTACGCAATGCTGCCCACCATTAATCGCAAGAACCTCACCCAGCTGTTTAATGAGGTGCGTCAGTGCTGTGGGTGCCGCCGCTCTTCCGAAGAGAATAATCCACAGGAGCACAGCGCAGAGGAACTCAACCGTCTGGCGGTGAAAAAAAGCCAGGATGACCTTTGCAAAAACCTTTGTAACAGCAAGGGCATCCGCCAGGGCATCGCCGTGCTGCTGAGCCATAACACCTGTGAGAAAGAAGTCCGGGAAGAGATCGCCGGCCTCTGGCTTCTGAAACAGAAACGGGCCCTTCATGCCTGGCTGAAGCCCCTGATGCTCATTGGCGTACTCTCCCCCATGCTTGGGTTGCTGGGAACCGTTCTTGGCATGATCGATATGTTCCAGGACATTGCCGCTACAGCCGGTCCTGTCACTCCAGACATTCTGGCCGGAGGTCTATGGCAGGCCATGTTTACCACCGCTTTTGGGCTGATCATTGCCATCCCGGCCCTCGCCGCTGCCCACGGGTTTGGTGTCTGGGCCAACCATTATCTCTCCAGGCTGGAGTTCGCTCTCAATCACACCAACCTGCTGCTAGAAGGCCTGACCATGAACGACGATGGACTAGCAACAGGCGCGAATGAAATTAACCTGGTAAAAAAGTGCTCAAACAAAAGCACCCCTGCCCCCCGGGTGATTGATGCCGGAGCCGTGGCCGCATGATCCGTATTGATAACAACGATGAAACCAGTGCCTCACTGTCGATGGCCGATCTGACACCACTGCTGGATGTGGTGTTCATCGTCATGGTTTTTCTGTTGTTCACTGCCAACGTTCAGACGCTGAGCCTGCCGGTCAACCTTCCCCAGGCCACCCAGCAGGAAGCATCTCCGACCCGGGAGCCCAAAACCCTCACGGTCAGCATCCTTGAAACCGGCCAGCCCTGGGCCATCGAAGACCAGCGCTACCAGAACTGGAAGCCCTTTTCTTCCGCACTGCTGAGCCAGGTAAAAAAGGAACCGGGAACTACCGTCCTTATCGCCGGAGATAAGAACGCGCCCCTTGGCAGCCTGGTCAAATTAATGATGTTCCTCAGCCAGCATAACATTGAAGCGGCTCAGGTCCTTATGGAAGAGTCCACCCCGTGAAAGCCCCTATGAAAGCCCTTATTATGAAAAGAGTGCTCAAGCCCCTGGCCCTGGCCAGCCTGTATTCCCTCACAGCCCTGCTGCCCTTTTCTGCACAAGCCGATAAAAACGTCAGTCATCGTATTGTTAGTGCAGGCAATGGCGTTACTGAGATCATTTATGCCCTCGGGGCCGGAGACCAGGTGGTGGCTGTGGATGCCACCAGCTCCTGGCCTTCACAGGTCAACCAGCTGCCCAAACTGGGTTATCACAAGCAGTTATCTGCCGAAGGGATTCTGGCCCTGAAACCAGACCTGCTGATTGGCACGGAAGATATGGGACCACCCTCCACTCTGGCACAACTGGAAAGTGCTGGCGTTCAGGTGGAGGCCCTCGACCTGAAACATACGCCGGAAAGCATTAAATCCCAGATCAGCGAACTCGCCACCCTGCTGAACCGGAAAGAGCAGGGCACCCAGCTATGGCAGAAAATAGACGCATCCCTTAAACAGGCAAAGACTCTGGCAGAAAGCCACCCGAAAAAAACACAGGTGATATTTGTACTGGCCCTGGGTGGCCGGTCTCCCACCATTGCCGGCAGTGGCACGGCGGCCAATGCCATGATAGAGCTGGCAGGGGGGAATAACATTGCCGCCCACCAGTTCAAGGGATACAAGGCCCTTTCCAATGAGGCCCTTTTGCTACTGGCACCCGAAGTGATCATTTTTCCCGGCTCAACCAGCAACCCCGACATGACACCGGCCGCTCTGCTGAAACAGCTGCCCATTCTCAAACAGACACCGGCAGGCCGCAATGGTCGTATAGTGGCAATTGATGGTAACCTCCTGCTCGGCGGCCTTGGCCCACGCACCGGTGAAACCGCACTGGCCCTGGCCCACTCTTTCTACCCGGCCTCCAGCCTTGAGCCAAGCAAAGAAGGTAAGTCCTCTTCCAATGAATCGTAGTCGTCAGGCGACACTGCTGTTGACCTCACTGGCAATCCTGCTGCCAGTGATGGTAATAGTGTCCATCGGAACAGGGGCTGTTCCGATTCCTGCAGGAGACATCCTTAACACCCTTCTTGACCGGGTTGGTATTACCCAAAACACCGCCCCCAGCCAAACGGTTCTGATCATTGAGTCCATCCGGGTTCCAAGAACCCTGCTGGGATTGCTCGTTGGTGGCTCACTGGCGGTGGCGGGCGCTTCCATGCAGGGGCTTTTCCGTAATCCCCTGGCCGACCCCAGTATCGTCGGCGTAGCTTCCGGTTCCGCCCTTGGGGCCGGAATCGCGATTGTTCTGGGCGGAGTCCTGTTTGCCGGTGCGCCCGAACTGATTCAAAGCTACAGCGTCTCTATCCTTGCCTTTGGCGGTGGGCTGGTCTCCACCTGGCTGGTGTATAAAATCGGCACCACCGACAACGGCACCTCCGTGGCCACCATGCTTCTCGCCGGAATTGCCATTGGCGCTCTGGCCGGGGCCGGTATGGGCATGCTGAACTACATTGCCGATGACACCCAGCTGCGCAATCTGACTTTCTGGCAAATGGGCAGTCTGGGGGGCGCTACCTGGAACCTGGTACTGATCTGTCTCACGCTGCTGGGGCCGGTCATGGTGATTCTGGGACGTTATGGACAGGTATTGAATGCCCTGCTGCTGGGTGAATCCGAAGCCCGCCACCTGGGCATTGACGTCCAGAAGGTCAAATTCAAACTGATTGTACTCACCGCCATGGCCGTTGGTGTCTCCGTTTCAGTCAGCGGTGTCATCGGCTTCGTTGGTCTGGTGGTTCCCCACCTGATCCGCCTGGCGGTTGGCCCGGACCACCGTATTCTATTACCGGCCTCAGCCCTGCTGGGCGGTATCCTGTTGCTGGCTGCGGATATCGTTTCCAGAACCATTGTCGCACCGGCAGAGCTGCCCATCGGCATCGTTACCGCCCTGATGGGCGCACCGTTCTTCCTGTCGCTGTTGTGGCAGCAACGCAAGAGGATTGCCTGATATGGACACTCCGGATACCCGCTGCTTATCCATCAACAACGTCTCGGTTGAAGTGGGCGAAAAAACCCTGCTTCAGGACATCAGCCTGACCCTTAAGCCAGGGGAAGTCCTTTCTGTACTTGGCCCCAATGGAGCCGGTAAAAGCACGCTGATGAAGGTGATCAACGGCGAGCGGAAACCGTCCCGCGGAGAAGTGGTGCTCAATGGCAAGAGCAACTGGCCCTTGAACCAGCAGGCACTGATGCTGGGTGTACTCCCACAGTCGTCTTCATTGAGTTTTCCCTTTACCGTGGAAGAAGTGGTGTTGCTGGGACGAATACCCTGTACCAGCGACCGGGAGCAGAATCTCGCCATCACCCGGGAAGCCCTGAGGAAAGTGGATGGCCTGCATTTACAGGATCGCCAGTACACCACGCTGTCCGGCGGTGAGCGCCAGCGGGTGCATATGGCCAGGGTACTGGCCCAGATCTGGGATCCCTGCCCCCTGGGACAGCGCTACCTGCTTCTGGACGAACCCACTTCCGCCCTGGACCCTGCCCACCAGCAACTGACACTGAAAATGGCCCGCCAGGAAGCGGATGACAACGGCATCGGAGTACTGGTGATCATGCACGACCTGAACCTGGCCGCCCGCTATTCCGATCGAATCGTGATTCTCAAAAATGGCCGGATGGCTGCAGAGGGGACACCCCACCATGTGCTCACTGCAGAAACCGTCTATTCTGTATTCGATATTGATGTCAGTGTCTCAGAACACCCGGTCTATGATTGCCCCCTGGTAGTGAATCATTAACAGGGGATAAGACCGGTTCACGGGTTTGTGGTTCTGATGTCACGGCAACAGGACCACGAACTTATGAAAGTGAACACAATGCATCCCTGTCGAGCACTGTACTGGCTGCCGATTCTCCTCCTGGCGGGCTGCGTCACCCATAAGCCACTGCCACCCGACCCGACTGCCACTGTATGGAGCCATAAGCTCCAGGACTGGGTAACGCCCTCTGTCATGACAAGGCAACTGCCCTCAGCCAACTACCTTATTATTGGAGAGCTTCATCAAAGCCCTGAAATGCAGGAACATCTGCTGGACCTGCTGAAAGCATTAAAACGGGAACAGTGGCTTGAGCGAATCGCCCTGAGCAACTTACCCCCAAACCCGGACTCCAGTGAACAGAGCGCCCTGGAACAACTGAATAACCTGCCACCCGCTCTAAAAGAGCGCTATCACCCAATACTGTCCTGGGCTGAACAGAATAAAGTCAAGATTACCGGTGTCGGAGTCCCCCCAGAGAAAATGAAAGCTTTGGCGAAGAGTGACGGGCAACAATGGCTGAAGCATCAAACCTCGGGAGTACTCTCTGCGCCCAATGAGCAAAAGCTTCGGAAGACCTTGCAAACTTCACATCAGCCTCAGACCTATGATTCATCCCGGATTGACCACATGGTGAATGCCATGAAGCTTCAGGACTTCGTGATGGCCCGCTCAGTCACTGCAGCCAAAGAGCATACCGTGTTGATCACTCCAGCGTTTCATGCCCGTCATGATATGGGCGCAGGCAATTACATTCAGAAGCTGGACCCGACAGCTTCGGTCATTTCCATTGTCATGTTCAGCCCAATGGACACCGAAACACCTCTGGAGGGACTACTTGCCAACCTGAAACCCCATTACGACTATATCTGGTTCCAACCGGCCGGAAAGCCTATGCTGATCGCTCCGCAGCCGCTGGAAAGTGTCAGTCCGCAGGAGACCCCGCCTAGCCCGAAGACATACTGAACGGCTCTTTTGAAAAACCAGTGGTTATCTGACCGGATAACCACTCCCTGTTCAATTTATACCCCCATAAGAACTCTTACCTGAAAGGCCTCGGCTTACCGAATAAAAGCCCGGTTCTTTTGTTGATTTGTATCAATTGCACTCATTAAGACTAATACGAATAATAATGGTTCTCATTTTTTTAAACTACTTCCCTATTATGGTTTCCAGACACTCACTGGGTCCCGAGCTCACCGGGATATCATCGCCTGACCCTCTGAAATTTGCCTTTGCCGGCAAAAAGTCAGCGCATACCCACAGCCGCTCAACTCCTGTTCCGGAAGACCGTACACAGGATACTTACCGTCAACTGATGGCCACTGAGAGCACTAAGCCCTCTGGAAAGCGCCTGGCCTATTTTCATATTCCCTTTTGTCGAACCCACTGTTCCTACTGCGGCTTCTTTCAGAACACCACCAAAAAAGACGAAGTCGCCCGTTATGTAGACTACCTTGAGCGGGAAATCCGCATGTCCGCCCATGATGCCTGGACCCAGAATGGCCTGTTTCATGGCATTTACTTTGGAGGGGGCACCCCAACAGACCTGAGCCCGGAACAGATTCTTCGACTTGGCCGGGCGATCCGTGAATCCCTGCCCCTGGCCAATGATGTAGAAATGACGTTTGAGGGCCGCTTCCATGGTTTTGATAACGACAAGGTAGCTGCCTGCCTGGAAGCCGGGTTTAACCGGTTTTCCCTGGGAGCCCAGAGTTTCAATACCACCCTTCGCCGCCGGATGAGCCGGATTGACCCGGGGGAGTTTCTGCTGGAAAGGCTGGACTATTTCAACAGCCTGAATAATGCCGCGGTCGTCGTCGACCTGATGTTTGGTCTGCCAGGGCAGACACTGGCGGACTGGGAAAAGGACCTTCACACTTTTCTGCAATCCGGTGCTCACGGAGTGGATCTGTACCAGCTGATTTTATTGGGCTCCAGCCGTATGAAGCAGTCCATTGAAAAAGGAACAATGCCAGAACCGGCCAGCTCTCCCGAACGTGCTGACATGTTCCGCCTGGGGGTGGAAACCCTGACTGAGCACAAAGTTGGAAGGCTCAGCGTTAGCCACTGGGGGCGAGATACCCGTGAACGCAATATTTATAACCATGGCGTGAAAGCAGGCGCTGAAATCATGCCCTTTGGCTGCGGTGCCGGTGGTAATTTTGCCGGCCACAGCGCCATGCTTCACCGCAGCCTGCCCGGCTATTACCAGGCCATCGATGCAGGTCAAAAACCCATCATGGTGATGAGCGCTTCAACCGGTAACAAACCTCTGTTGTCCACCATCGGTGCGGGTTTTGACCGGGGCTGGCTGGAACTGGACAAACTCAACCGGGCCGGCGGTGATGCCATGGCCGAACACTGCATGCCGCTGTTCGAGGCCTGGCAGGAAAACGGATTGGCAACGCTTCATCGAAAGAGCCTTCAGCCCATTCTGGATCTGACACTGGCGGGCCAGTTCTGGAACGTCACTATGCACCAGGCACTGATCAACTTCCTGGAGCAACACCCGGTTCCTGACAATACCCCCAAACAGAAAACCGACGAAACAACGGAGAAAGCCGCATGACACCGGCGAATCACATGCCCGCAGCAAAAGAAAAACCGTTTGCGACAACCTCAACCATGAACAACAACCAAACCAGCTGCTTTTCACAGCAAGTAGCGGAAATACTGGCTGAAAACCCGGCAATCCTGCCAGCAGAAATCGCCAGCCAACTGAATGCCAGCGAGCTGGAAGTCATTCAAGCCATGCCCGAAGAAATGGTGACACGGATTGATGCGGCTCATTACCTCGATGTGCTCAGAGACATCAAAACCTGGGGAGAACTCACCCTGGTCATCGATGTCGACGGATCCATCTTTGAACTGGTCGGACACTTTCCCAAGGGGGGAGAAAAATTTGGCTACTACAACCTGAGCGATAAACGCACGCCCCTGAAAGGTCATCTGAAACTCGACAATGTGGCAACCATTGCCCTGGTCAGCAAGCCTTTCCACGGCGTAGAAACCCGCTCAGTCCAGTTCCTGAGCAAACAGGGTCGGATGCTGTTCAAGGTCTACCTGCGCAGGGACAAGGAGAAAAACTTCTTGCCCGAGCAGCTGGAGAAGTTTGAAGCATTGAAGAAACTGTCCGGACAATAATCAAATTAGCCCGCCTGTTGTATGCAGTGCCGAGCCTCTCGCAATCGGGGGTTCGTCCCAGTTCAAGCCGAGCCTGACAACGACCCTGCTCAAAAGCCCATGGATCATCGTATCGAGGTTTTCAGAAGTGTTTCCAAAAACACATCAAAGCTTACCGAACCATCCAGAGCTGTAGCAACACTATTGCTTAATTGAGGTAGCTTCTCCAAAAATAATTTCGCTAACTCACCCTGTGCCTGACCATCAAATGCTTTTTCCATTGAATCTTGAAAACGAGTAAGGCTTAACTTGGCAATCTCAGAAAATGAGTCCAGTTTTGGCTCATCCCGGCAATAACCACAATGCCCGGGTCTACCTGTTTCACAAAACTCTGGAAATTTCATGACCTTTGTAGCCTCCACTAAACTTCTTGACCAACCATCAACCAGCATTTCCAGAATTACTGAGGTCAACAGAGCATCATCATTCAATTTATCACCTGCGTTTGCTTGCTTCATCCAATACAGTGGATGGTGATCCTCTTTAGAAAGATGTTTCTGGATCACCCGGTGGGATTCTGTACCCTCTGCAAACAAAGAATTTTTATCGGCACGAGGTGTTGCATAAAGGACGGAAATTAATCGATATCCATGTACCAGATCTATTTCATCATGCTGAATGCTAAATAAAATGCCAGCCGCCGTCTTGCAGGCATCAAAATCCAGTTCACTAACATAGCTGCACGCATCATCATCCGGGCCTTCTTCGACAAATTTAGAAAAATCATGACGAAGTATCCGGTCTCGAAGATGTTCATAAACCACCTCAACGGATTCCGGCGTCGTCATATAAGAGGCAACAGACTCTTTGACCGATGGGTTTTCCAGAACAACTCCTCCAAAAAACTTCACCAGTAAAACATGTAGAACATTATCCACATCACCGTAATCGCCAGCACCTGGTAATTTCATTACATCATCTAATTGAGAAGATGTAATATTTGTACCCTCCCATTTAGACTCAACGGCTTCACAGAGCGCCTCTTCTTTTTCCAGTTTTAGTCGGAAGTACTCACCCAGTGTTTTTCCTTTATGATCATTTAGCACTCCACGTAACTTTGAGCTGGCTTCACTTTCCCAGGTAAAAATAGGGGCTGCTGAAATACTCAAAGGCAAGCTGGACAACACTATAGACAACAAGAGTACTGCCCGGACAACACTAAAACGATACACTTGAGCCATAAATGATTTAACCTCACATCTCATAAATCAGGTTTCGAATACGGGGATTATGAAAGATAGTTCATCAAATGAATGATAGAGGCAAAAGGCAGCCATATTTTTCAAAAACACAACCGTTAACCCGCATATTGCATGAAGTGTCGAGCTTGTCGCTCTGCTATTTTTTCGGCTGACACATTTTGTCGACACATTCATGCTTATTGCCTGGATTTGTCGACAAAATACTGTCATGGCGGAAAAAGAGCTAGCGACAAGCCGACGAGCACCCCTATGACAAATTGTCTTTTTACGCTTTTCTCCTACACCCCTTGAAAGACGTGGGATAATCGCTTTTTCATAGCGGCTTCATCCAATATGCGGGTTAACCCGACATAAATAACGTCAAAGCCTGTGAAACCTGTTGAACCTGCTCCTCTGTCATCCCTGGATAGATCGGCAAAGAAAGGCAGTGCTCTGCCAGTTGCTCACAAACCGGCAGTTCAAATCCCTGAACGGGTCTCTGCAATGCTTTCTGCCGGTGCAAAGGCAACGGATAATAAACCGCACTGGCAATACCGGCGCTGCTGAGTTTTTCTTTTATTTCATCCCTTCTCTGAGTCACCACCACCGTGAACTGGTGATATACATGATGACAGTCAGAAGGCTGATCAGGGCAGATAACCCCCGACCCAGCCAGAAAATCCCGATACCATTGGGCGACCAGCCTTCGGTGATCATTAAAGCGCTCTATGTGCCTTAATTTAACGTGCAGCAGTGCGGCCTGAATCTCATCCAGCCGGCTGTTATAGCCCACCTGGTCGTGGATGTATTGTTGAGAGCTTCCATGGTTTCTCAACGCTTTCAAATGGTCCGCAATGTCCTGCTGATCTGTAGTGACCAATCCTCCATCACCGAAGCCGCCCAGGTTTTTGCTGGGGAAAAAGCTGAAGCACCCCATCAGCCCGAATGTCCCGGTTTGTTGCCGTCCATAGCGCGCACCAAAAGACTGGGCACAATCCTCCAGCAGAATCAGGTCATGGCTGTGGCAAATCTCCTGAATTAAATCCATAGGCGCTGGCAGCCCGAACAGGTGGACAACCAGAACGGCACGACAGCGGGAAGTAATACTCCGCTCCAGCTCCCGGGGGTCAATGTTGAATGTGTTCGGATCAATATCCACCAGTACCGGGATTGCACCGACTCTGACGATGGCCTCTACCGTGGCGAAGAAAGAAAATCCTGTGGTCAGCACTTCATCTCCCTTGCCAATACCCGCAGCGTGGAGAGCAAGCACCAAAGCATCTGTACCATTGGCACAGCTGATGGCGAATTTCGCCCCAAGGTAATCCGCAACTTCGTCTTCAAACTGCCTGACCTCATTCCCCATGACATAGCGACCACTTCTGAGCACCTGCACCGCTGCCTGCTCAAGTTCTTCCTGAACAGGTGCATGCCATGCCTGCATATCAACCATAGGAATAGTCGTCATGGCTGACCTTCAGCAATAATCCGGGATATTTCATGGCCAAGCGCCAGGGCGTTGCGCCCGTCCTCTCCAGAGACCCTGGGCTGGCCAGAGCCGTTTATGCAGTGGAGGAAATCCTCTATCTCCGACTTCAGGGCATCATCATCCTGAAAGGTTTGCTCCTGACACTCAATGGCAGGAATACCCGGATAAAGCTCACCGTTTCCCTTGGCAAAACAGCTGACCTTAAGGTTTTGAAAATCAACGCAGATGCAACCATAATCCTGAAAAATGCGCATTTTTCGCTTGGCTTTCTGACTGATCCTGCTGGCTGTCACATTGGCTACACAGCGGTTTTCAAAGGTCAGTCTTGCCTGGGCAATATCGATGGAATCGCATAAAACAGCGGTGCCGTTTGCAGCAATATCCACCAGAGGGGAGTCCACCAGGCTCAGGATAATATCCAGGTCATGAATCATCAGATCCATAATGACATTGACGTCCATTGAACGGGGCTTGAAAGCCGCCAGCCGATGGGATTCGATAAACCTTGGCTGATGCACCTCAGACAGCACACTCCCCAGGGCGGCATTGAAACGCTCCAGAAACCCCACCTGCAGCACCAGGTTGTTACGGCGCGCCAGGCCAATCAAGGCTTCTGCCTGTATCACATTGGACGTAATGGGTTTTTCCACCAGCACATGGACACCGGCATTCAGGAAGTCACTGGCCACCTCATAATGACGGGTCGTGGGCACCACCACACTGACCGCATCCACTTTTCCGATCAGCGCCCGATAATCCCGGTAGTACTGAGTGCCGCAATCCGTTGCTACACTCTGGCCACAGGACTCATTGATATCCGCAACCCCAACCAGTTCACTGCTTCCCAGGTGAGCATATTTGCGGGCATGGAATTTCCCAAGATACCCTGCTCCGATGACCGCTGTTCTGATCATGGATGTCCATCTGTCGCTTCGGATGAAATAAGCAGTAAAGATAGACAGAATTCCTGATTTCGCTGTTATTTTCTCTTTTCAGTGCCCGGCAGCCTGCTGTAAGCCCCACAGGCTGCCAGATCAATATCACAACAAAACGGGCAGCGGCTTTACCAGCTCAATGCTATCCGGTGACATTTCCGCGCCCCAGGCCAGTATTTCAACACCGCTTGCAACCGCCTTTTTCAATTCCAGGGCATACTGTGGGTCAATGTCTTCAGCCACTGACACCCGGTCAATCCCCGTATGCTGAACACAGAAAAACAGTGCGGAGCGGGCACCGGATGCCCGAATCTGGGCTAACTCCCGCAGATGTTTTGCCCCGCGACTGGTCACTGCATCGGGAAACAGTCCCAGCCCCTCACCCATGGCCAGAGTGACACTTTTCACTTCCACATAACAGTCCGGTAATCCCTCCTGCTCCAGCAGAAAGTCAATTCGACTGCGCTCTTCCCCATAGCGAACCTCCCGACGCAGAGAGTGATACCGGGAAAGTTCTGGAACCCCCTGAGCGTTCAGCAGCTCCTCCACGAGTTTGTTGGCGACTCCGGTGTTCAACCCTGCCCTGGTCATCCGTTCCTGTCCCTCAAACATCACAGGAATTTCAGCCTGCTCCCAGGTACAGGGATACTTGCGTTTCGGGTTACCAGAGTCCGAGTACCAGACCTTTCGGCCAGGGTAAAGGCAGTTTTTCATGGAGCCGGTATTCGGGCAGTGCAGCGTGATCGTAGAACCATCTCCCCGTTCAACATCGGCCATAAACCGCTTGTATCGTCGGAGAAAACGGGCTTCCTGGAGGGAATGTGTATACTTCATTACAAAATTTCATTAATTTATTTATTGATATTCTAAACTAGAATTTTATGATGTCAGTTGACCTGTCTTCCTTATCATCAGGTCAGCATTCACAAACCCGGTTATGTTGACCTGAGTGAATGTTTTAGTCGTAGCCAGACAGCGGATGACATTTTTTTATGGCGTCTTGCCATGGGTTTTGGTAGTTTCTCCGCTTCTGTGAGGAAGGCAAGAGGCAAGTGCCAGGCGCTTTTGTTCGTCACCAGGCACCCTTTATGTCAACTAAACCCAGTGTTGACCTTAGCTTTCAGGGAGCCGGGTAGCCGGCGGAGACAGGGGTATCGTACAGGCCGCATGGAGCGCCTTAAGCGAATACCTCCGGATGGAGAGACCAGGTAAATGAATAACCTGGCTCATGAATAGAAGGTGGTGAGGCTGTAATCATGTCAGCACAGAAAAACGCGGATGCAGGCAACCTGCTCAAGTCTTTTACCCCATACCAGGAAAAGGATGGGGAAGAGTACATGAACGACCAGCAAGTCGAACACTTCACCCAGATCCTGCTGAACTGGAAGCGGGAACTGATGGAAGAGGTGGATCGGACGGTTAACCACATGCAGGATGAAGCGGCTAACTTCCCTGATCCTGCTGATCGCGCCAGCCAGGAAGAGGAGTTCAGTCTGGAGCTGCGAACCCGTGACCGTGAACGCAAGCTCATTAAAAAAATCAACCAGACGCTGGGCCGTATCGAAGAAGATGACTATGGCTACTGTGACAGCTGCGGTGTCGAAATTGGTATTCGTCGACTGGAAGCACGACCGACAGCAACACTCTGCATTGACTGCAAGACACTGGCTGAAATCAAAGAAAAACAGCTGGGTTCCTGACCCAGCCACCAGGGGCGCTGCCGTGAACCGATTGGGTTTACACGGCAGCCGCCTATCTGTCGCTGACCGCTTTTGACATCTGCAGCTGGAGACATCAGGCCTCAGAGATACCCCCCTGAGGATTGCCCATACACGCCCCCCATGCCACCTGAGAAAGCCCACCCCTACACAGGACGTTTTGCTCCATCCCCTTCCGGCCCATTGCACTTTGGCTCACTGGTAGCAGCCCTCGCCAGCTATCTGGATGCCCACTTCCACCATGGGCGCTGGCTGGTTCGTATGGAGGACATTGATCCTCCCAGGGAACAATCCGGTGCAGCAGACCTGATTTTAAGGACACTGGACGCCTATGGCCTCCACTGGCATGACTCAGTGCTCTACCAGAGTCAACGCAGCCAGGCCTACGACGATATACTGGAACACCTTCTTGCCAGTGATCAGTTATACCCATGCACCTGTACACGCAAAAAGCTGGCTGGACTCAATGGTGTTTATCCAGGCTACTGTCGGCCCGGCGTCGGCTCACACCCTTCTCTCCCGTCAGAGCCTTATGCCCTGAGGTTAAAGTGCCCTGATCACTGTATCCACTTCCAGGATCGTATCCAGGCGAACCAGAACTTTGACATCCAGGCCCTGGGGGATTTTGTTCTGAAACGCAAAGACGGACTGTTTGCCTACCAGCTGGCGGTCTGTACAGACGATGCCTTCCAGGGGGTTACTCATATCGTCAGAGGCGTAGATCTGCTTGACTCCACCCCACGGCAGATACACCTTCAGACCACGCTGGGGTATAGCCATCCCGTGTATGCCCACATTCCTGTTATCACCCAGACTGCCGGAAACAAACTCAGTAAACAGAACCATGCACCAGCCATCCCCCTGGATGAACCCCGCCCACTGATGATCATGGCCCTGACAGCTCTGGGCATGCGCCCGGAACCGGATCTGCCGGCCTGCAGCCTGGAAAACATTCTCAAATGGGGGATACAGCACTGGTCAACCAGCCACCTGGCTGGCCGCCGGGAAATTGCCTGGGACAGCCTGCAAAACCTATAAAGAAGAAACAACGGACATTGTTTTAAACGCCCCAAACATCCCTTCAATAAACATTTGCACACCAATCACTGCCAGTATAAGCCCCATTAACCGGGTAATAATCTGTAAACCATTGTTGCCTATCAGCCGGACCAGCCGGTCTCCAAACACAAAACAGAAGAAGGTAACCAGGCACAGTATCAGGAATACAGCAATGGTACTGACCACTTCAAACCAGCCACCGGAAGCCGCAAAGCTCATGGTGGCAGCAATGGTCCCCGGACCGGCCAGTATTGGAACCGCGAGAGGCGATACCGCCAGATTGTCGGGGTTCTTGTGTTGCGAATCATGCAGAGCTGAACTTTCACCGTGCAGCATGTGATATCCGATGATGAAAACCAGAATGCCGCCCGTCAGCCTCAACGCAGGCAGAGTAATTCCAAAAAAATGAAAAATGGCTTTTCCAAGGGCCGCAAAAACCAGAATGATCGTAAAGGTCAGAATCAGAGAACGCCTGGCCACCCTCGCTTTTTCAGCCGTACTCAGGTGAGAGGTCAGGCCGACAAACACCGCCGTATTCGCCAGAGGGTTCATAATGGCAAAATAACTGAAAAAAACCGTTATAAGATGTTCAATCACCTGGGACATGATCTGACCTGAATGAAAAATAGGTGAAACTTTTCCTGCCAGACAACAACAGCCCGCGTCTTACGGACTCTTTTTTGGCTTTTGCAGTGCCATTCTGAACAGGGTCATGATATATATGGGGGTAATAATGATGATGTAAAGCAGTCTTTCAAAGATGTGTTCAAGGAGCGAATATGTCCAATGTCCGTACTGTTCCCCTGAAAAAAACGCTGTTTCTAAAGACTTTCTTAACGTTTTTTTCAGGATTCACCCTCTGTATGGTTGCCATACAGGCGCCTGCAAGCACTCTGGCTTATGCCCCAGGTAATGCAATGGGCACAACTGAGGGTCATGGGATCAAGGACTATTCCCAGTTCTGCATAAAAACCCGGCGGGACCGGGAACAGTTAATACGAAAAGATCCAGCCATCGCACTGGAACATCCCATCCATACCCTCAACTCCGCTGCCTGTTTTACCCCGGATGAAAACCTGCTGTTCGTCGCCAACATTGAGGCCCAGAACATACTGGGTCCCCATGCGCCCTGGTATCAGGAAATCAGCAACGACTTCAAAAAGCGGGTGACGGAAGCCTGTAACATCATGGGGTACAAAAATAATGAAATCAGCCGGGCCTTCGACCACTGTGTGGAAAGTCGCCATGAAGAGCTGATGGGACCCTATGAAGAAAAGTTCATCAAAGAGTCCGGAAATTACTTGAGAAAACGGCAACAGATCGCCGACAGCCTGATTGTCCGGTGTGATGCATCCCTGAGCGTCAAACGTAAACGCCTGCCGAAAGAGATGCGCTTTCCCGTGGCCTGGTACAACCCGGACAGCCGCTCTGTTCCCAACTGGCTCCTGGAAGAAAAGATGAACGATGACCAGTGGCTGGAAAACATCGGCAGACTGAAACTCAATGATATTATGCAGGATGTTCTGGGCAACGATTGCCCCGGAGAAATGGTGTACTGGGTCACCTATGATACACCGGGGCTGTAGATAGAAAACAGGTGCCCCCAACCAGCAGTTAAGCAGTATGACGGACACAACCCCATCAGCAATAAAAATCCTGCCCTGGCCAGACGCCACAGTATTGTTCTGGCCATCCATTGCCAGTGAGTCTGCCTGCCAGGCCTGGTTTACCCGGCTGCTGTCTGATACCCCATGGCAGCAGGACTCCATCAGACTTTTTGGTCAAACACACCCTCTGCCCCGACTTCAGGCCTGGTTTGGCGATACAGGGACCGATTATCACTATTCAGGACTGACCCTTTCACCCCGTCCATGGACACCTGTATTAGACGAAATCCGGCAACGGGTTGAACAGATCTGCCATCACCCATTTAATTCGGTCCTGTTAAACCTTTACCGCACCGGCAACGACAGCAATGGCTGGCACAGTGACGATGAGCCGGAACTGGGCAACCAGCCGGTGATTGCCTCTTTCAGCCTGGGGGCCACTCGGCGATTCAGAATGAAGCACAAAACGGACCCGCGAATAAAAACGCAGTCCATTGATTTACCCCATGGGTCCCTGCTCTTGATGAAAGGTGATACCCAGAAATGCTGGTCACACTGTCTGGCAAAAACCGCCCGCTCCGTTACCCCCAGAATCAACCTTACCTTTCGGCAGATAAAACAATAGGTTATATCTACATAATCACTTTGCGGTTTTCCCTCATAAGCTTTACCATGTTCGCCCGAAAGCTCTAAAACGTACGGGTGTTCCATGTATATTTACCGTCTCGTTCTGCTTCTGGTGATCGGAATTTACCTTTTCTCTCCAGCCATCATGGGCTGGTGGATTACATTTGGCGAACGCTGGTATCAACCATGGATTCTCTGGCTCATCTTGATCGCTGCCGGCTTTATCCTGCAGATCCGGGGACAGAGTGATGAGCTTTGAACTGGAACAGATAATTCTGGTCAGCGTTGTCTATCTGCTGGTACTGTTCCTGTGTGCCTGGGCGACAGACCGGGGAATGATTCCTAAACGAGTGGTCCAGCATCCGGCCACTTATGTGTTGTCTCTGGGTGTTTATGCCAGCAGCTGGGCATTTTACGGCAGCATAGGCATAGCCCACGACGACGGTTATGTGTTCCTGGGGTTTTATTTTGGCCTCAGCGGAGCCTTTCTATTAGCACCGGTTCTGCTGGTACCTATCCAGAAAATCACCTCCACCTACCAGCTCAGCTCCCTTGCGGATGTTCTGGCCTTTCGCTTTCGAAGCCCAGTGGCAGGCACACTCAGTACTCTGCTTCTGCTGTTCATCGCACTACCGCTGTTGGCGCTGCAGATCCAGGCGGTTTCGGACAGTATCTATCTACTGAGCGACACCTCTTCGCCGGAAACCCTGGCCTTTGGATTCTGCGCTCTGGTCACCCTGTTTGCTATGCTGTTTGGTACCCGTCACCTGGCCAAACGGAATCAACACGATGGGCTGGTGGTGGCCATCGCTTTTGAGTCACTGCTGAAACTGTTGATTATGATGTTGCTGGGCGCCGTTATTATCTTCCAGATCTTTGACGGACCCGCTGGCCTGAATGCCTGGCTTGAGTCCCACCAGGACGTGATTATCGGCATGAACTCCCACCTGGATGACGGACCATGGCGTACCACCCTGCTGATGTATTTTGCCTCTGCCGTGGTGATGCCCCATATGTTCCATATGACCTTTGCGGAAAATCGCCACAAACGGTCGCTCTACACCGCCAGCTGGGGCCTCCCGTTTTTCCTGCTGTTGCTCAGTATCTCCACGCCCCTGATTCTCTGGGCCGGACTGAAAATGGGCAGCCCCATGTCCCCGGAATTTTTCCCCCTGGCCATCGGCAATGCCCTTAACAACCCCTGGTTGACCATGATCGCCTACACCGGAGGGCTCTCAGCGGCCAGTGGCCTGATCATTGTCACAGCCCTGGCATTGTCGTCAATGCTGCTGAACCATCTCATCCTGCCGGTTTACCAGGCAAGGCCGGTTCAGGTCCAGACCAACATTTACCGCTGGCTTACCAATGTAAGGCGGGTATTGATTGCCGCTTTGATTCTGTCCTCCTATGGCTTTTACCGCCTGCTCCACAATGAAGTGGATATGTACAGCCTCAGCATCGTCGCTTATGTGGGAGCCCTCCAGCTACTGCCAGGCACGCTCTCCACTCTTTACTGGGGGAAAGCCAACCACCGCGGTTTTATCTGCGGTATTCTGGCCGGTTCTGCCGTCTGGTTTTTCACCCTGATGCTGCCCTTGACCATGGGGCTGGAGCTGTTTCCCATTCGCAGTGTGCATTTCGGCACCATCACTAACGACGGCTGGTATATTGCTGCCGCCTCATCCCTGCTGATCAATGCCCTGGTGTTTTATCTGGTCAGTAGCCTGACCCCCATGAGTGACGAAGAAAGCAGCGCTGCCGCCGCCTGCCTGGTGAAGGAAGTGGGCCGCCCCGAGCATAAACTGCCCAAGGCACGGTCTGCTTACGAATTCCAGGAAATGCTCAGTGCCCCTCTGGGTCCCGTAGCGGCCCAGACAGAAGTCAACAAGGCTCTGGGTGACCTGAATATGCGGCCGGACGAACACCGTCCCCATTCACTCCGACGACTGAGGGAGCGAATTGAAACCAACCTGTCGGGACTGATGGGCCCTTCCATTGCCCACGATATTGTCGACTCCTTTCTCCCTCTGGACGTCGACAATGACTACGTAGCCCAGGACATCCATTTCATGGAATCCCGCCTGGAAGCCTATCATTCAAGGCTGACCGGCCTGGCAGGGGAGCTTGACAGTCTCAGGCGCTATCACCGTGATACCCTGAACAGCCTGCCCATGGCGGTCTGCTCTATCGACTACTCAACCAGTGGTTTGAATACCGACTTATCAAGCGACAGGGGAGAGGTCATGCTGTGGAATCAGGCCATGTCCAACCTGACCGGCATCCCACCGGGAGATGTGCTTGGAATCCCCCTGAAAGCCATACCGTCCCCCTGGAATCACCTGCTCAGTGACTTTATGGACTATCCGGAAAACCACCTTTACAAGCATCAGGTCGACATTGCGGGAGCCACCCGCTACTTCAATCTTCATAAAGCCTCCATTCAGGCCCCAGTTTCCGGCACCGGAGGCAACCAGGTCATGCTGCTGGAAGACCAGACCGAAACCCAGATGCTGGAGGAGCAGCTGTTCCACAGTGAACGACTGGCGTCCATTGGTCAGCTGGCGGCTGGAGTCGCCCATGAAATAGGCAACCCCATCACAGGCATTGACTGCCTGGCCCAGGAAATGCAGCTGCTATCCAGTGACGATGATATCCGCCAGGTTTCCGGCCAGATTCTGGAGCAGACCAAAAGGGTCAGCCAGATTGTCCAAACCCTGGTCAGCTATGCCCACAGCGGCCAGAACCATCAGCAGAGGCGTGGCAATAACGAAGTCGCCGCTCCCGAACCGGTTGACCTTCACGCCTCTATTCAGGAAGCCATCAGCCTGTTGCAATTAAGTCACAAAAACAGCCAGATTGAATTTCGTAATCTTTGCCCGGAGGGCCATCAGGTCAGCGGCAACCGACAGAAGCTCCAGCAGGTCTTTATCAACCTATTGAAAAATGCCGCAGACGCCTCTGACAGTGGCGGCGCCGTGACAATACACAGCTCTGCCAGCCCCCATACGGTTACAGTCCACTTTGAAGACCAGGGACATGGCATCCCGAAAGCCATACAGGAAAAGTTGTTCGAGCCGTTTTTTACCACCAAAGAGGCTGGAAAAGGCACCGGCCTGGGACTGGCGCTCACCTGGAATATTATTGAAGAACATTTTGGCAGTATCCAGGTGATCAGCCCACTTGATTCAAAGAGCCATCGTGGCTCAGACTTTATTATCTCGCTGCCACGTTATGAGCAGGAACCGCTCGACGTTGAGCCGCATTTGGAACACCAGGGGAATACCGCATGAGCCAGGGTCAGATTCTGATAGTTGAGGACGAAGAAATCATCCGGGCATCGTTGCGCAGATTGCTGGAGCGCCAGGGATATGCGGTCAGTGACGCTGAATCGGTCCAGGAAGCCCTGGCCCTGTTCCAGCTGAAAGACTTCTCTCTCATCATCAGCGACCTTCGGTTGCCCGGCAGACCGGGCACGGAGTTGATCACCCTGGCGGAAGGCACCCCTGTACTGATCATGACCAGTTACGCCAGCCTGAATTCAGCCGTCTCCACCATGAAACAGGGGGCGGTGGATTATATTGCCAAACCGTTTGATCACGCTGAAATGCTGCAGAGAATCAGTGAGATCTTTGAGAAGCAATCCCACAGGGATGAAGCGGAACCAGAGCCCGCCATGGACACCATTGACCCTTCTGATAACGGGTTTAACGGTATTCTTGGCCAGTGCGACGCCATGAAACTGCTGTTCCGGCAGATCCGGAAAGTAGCGCCCACCGACGCTACCGTACTGATTCAAGGCGAATCCGGTACCGGTAAAGAGCTGGTCGCCCGGGCTATTCATGAGAACAGTAAACGCGCCAGTGGCCCGATGATTTCGGTCAACTGTGCCGCCATCCCGGAAACCCTGATTGAATCAGAACTGTTTGGCCATGAGAAAGGCTCATTTACCGGGGCCACAGCGGCCCGCACTGGCCTGATTGAAGCGGCCAATGGCGGCACTCTGTTTCTGGATGAAATCGGTGAGCTGCCCCTGGAAGCCCAGGCCCGGTTATTGCGGGTACTCCAGGAAGGGGAAATCCGCCGGGTAGGTTCTGTGCAATCGCAGTCCGTGGATGTCCGCCTGATTGCCGCAACCCATCGAAATTTACGCCAACTGTCGTCTCAAAACGAATTCAGGGAAGACCTCTATTACCGGCTCAAAGTGGTTGAGCTGAGAATTCCGGCACTTCGCGAACGGGGCAATGACATTCTGATGCTGGCCGGAAAACTGCTGGAGCGAACCTGCAGGAAAATGGAGCTGGAGCTGCTTTCCTTTGCACCGGAAACCATGGCAGCCATGTCCCAGTATCAGTGGCCCGGTAACGTCCGGGAGCTGGAGCATGCCATTGAGCGGGCGGTGATCCTGTCGGAAGACACCATCATCACTCCGGAAAATCTGGATATTGAAGTCAGGGTCAAACAAACGCTGTTCCGCCAGGATTCAGAAGAGCTTCAGGATGGCCTGACCCTTGAGGATTACTTTCAGCGCTTTGTACTGGAACACCAGGACCAGATGACCGAAACCGAACTGGCGCAAAAGCTGGGCATCAGCCGGAAAACTCTCTGGGAAAGACGCCAGCGCCTGGGGATTCCCAGGAAAAAAACGTCGGCGTCATAAGTCAGGACAGCTCCCACCTATACCCTCAACTCAGCAGATACAGCCCATCATTGCATGGGCTGTATCTGCTGAGGAACCCGTAAAGCACCACCAGACGATATAAGCTGATCATACTGAGTCTCAGAATATTCAGTTGATCGTACCTCAAATTCAACTTGCACTGACTCATATCTCTTTCTATTTTTTACCAGCTGACCAGATTCAAGGCAGTTCAACAACGGATCGTTATTCTCACAAATAAAGCAACCATACAAGGTAAACAGTCAGTCAAATGAAGTTATCAACAGTAATACAACCAACTATTGTAAAAGTTGTTTTTCTGCTTATATTATGGCTACCCTACCAGTGTTCTCTGGCCGCCCCACTCTCATTTATTATTACAATCAGTGATTATGAATGGTCCACAAAAGCTCCTGAATTTATCTTAAATGGTGAAAGTCCAGAATCTGTAAGCTTTATGGAGAATTTACTGAAAGCGTTTCCAGAAAATGGTCATTTTAAAATACTTCCTGAAAAACCAACCATCCAGCCCCGCCCTTTCGCCTCTGAATATGCCCAATACCTCTTTCATACCAGTGACGGATATGGATATGAGCTGGCATTGACTCATCAATACGGGCATCAATTAACAGAGAGTCAGTCACAAGCTTCTGTCATTATGGCAATCATTGACTGGATTCGATCAACATTTTGGGACCAAAGTAACAACCATCAACTGAACAAAGTAGCACCTCATCAGAAAGAAACAGCGATTATGCTAATGAACAACCCTAAAGTGGCCAGACAAGAATCCCCTGACTCAGCCACTTATATGTACAATGACCCTCCCGCAGAAAAAAAACAAATAAGAAAACAGCAGAAAACAGTATCAACCCCATCCGATGACGGAGATGGCCACAACCCTTCCCAACTAAAACATAATCAAAACCATAACTGTCCGGCATGCGATGGACAATACTGTAAAGAAGCAAAAAAGAAAAAAAGAAAAAAGACAACATGGGTAAGCCAAACAAGGAGCAAAACAGACCGAAGGTTGCAGGCAAATGAAAGAGAAAGAATGAGAATGCACGAATTAAGAGATGGTTTTTCATTACTTCAGGATCAATTAATTAATTTTGGATTATTGACTCCGCAAACAGCATCAAAAATAAATACTCTTAACATAGCAAGTGACTTTTTCTTTCATCTTGACCATTTCTTACGCCTGCATAAACAGCAGCCTGCAGAAGCAGCACAAACTATATTGTGTACACCAACCCCCACTCAGGAGCACTCGATAACCTGTACAATAAAAGAAGCTGATAGCGAACCTGATCACCCTAAAGAAACAGTGGCTGATAACCAGGAGAAAAACGAACTGAGCACCTCTGATATTGAGGACAATTCAGGGTAAGGGACTGAAAAGCATCAGGATTAGATGAAACATACGATCGAATCCCTCGGGCCTCTCTACACTAAACACCAGATTTTTTTTTCATCACCAACACCCGGCTGTAACAATCCAGGGCACACTGGCCACAACCTGAGCATCGCTCAGTATCGATGGTCAGCTTGTTGTTCTGAGTAAATGTAATGGCACTCTCCGGGCAGACCTCTTCACACAAGTTGCAATAAAGCCCCAGCTCCACCTGGCAACGCCCCATCAGCGTCGGCATGGCCTGCCTTCTAAGGCCTTTATTCCGGTCTATCGCCCCGGTTGGACAGACTTCTGCACACTGACCGCAAAAGTCACAATACCCATGGGCAAGATCTAGGGCAGGCCTGCCTTTCAACATCTCATCCGACTCATCGGACGGACCCAGTACCCGCATCGGACACTGGTCAATGCACTCGCCGCACTGGGTGCAAAGGGCCAGAAAAGCATTATTTTCCAGGGACCAGGGAGGCCTTGGGTGAACACTGACAGGAATGATCGACTCGGTTTTTGGGGCCAGTCGCTGAAAGAAGGCTCTTCTTTCTGGAGAAGCCGGTGAGTGCGGTTCTCGGCTTTGCTCTATTTTGTTCATGGAAATCCAAAGCCCACTTGGAAGGTTGTCTGATCAGGTATTTGCCCTGATACGCCTCTATTATTAGATAGCTTAAAGCAAGCAAAACCCGCCTGGCATTTTACCTTCGCTCAAAAAGTAAAAAAGACGTACATATACCATAACGGTGTTTACTCTCCCACAACCGAAAAACAATCACTGACAAACAACTGAGCTCTATTAAATGTCAGATAGGCATCCATAAATTAAATCAAAAAACCTAACAAACCTGTCTGTTTTACTGACAAGATAAGTAACAGACCGTTCATTCCAATATCAAATCTGTATAATCGATTTCGATTTAAATTAATTGAAAACAGCGACCAGAGGTTAACCCTGTAGGTTTGCTCAGCTCAAAAAAAGCTAAAGGATAAGGAGACTTGGCAATGGATGACAATATTCGCCCCCCCCAACGAGGCTATAATCCACGCGGGGATATTAACCAGCAAAGACCACGACAACCTGGTATTAATGTAGCAGGAACCGGTGCTCCCTATAGCAGCATGACTCCACAGCAGTATTATATGCCTCAACCCGAGAGTTCAAATACCCCGCTCTATCAGACCTCACCTCAATTACACAATCGTTCAAGCCAGTATTCTGCCCCACAGTATCACGTATCTGCTCCAGGCCATGCAAACACTACTGGCTTTGTTAATCAGAATACAAAGAACGCTGGATTTAGCAGCTACAACGCGAGGTTATCAAGTTACGGTAACTTCCCAATTGAGCTAACACAATCACCAGAGACTTTGGCAGAAGCTGGTTTTTCCTACAAAGGTTACAGGGATGCGGTTATTTGCTATCAATGTGGTACTTCACTAGAAAAATGGGAGCCCAGTGATGACCCATGGGTCGAGCATATCCGGTGGAGCGATGGGTGTGATTATGTTCGTCTCGTTAAAGACGATCAATACATTCAGTGGGTGCGCTTAGAGTACGGAAAGCCCCCAGAATTTCAACAACAAAGTTCACCACAATTGCAGCAACACTACCCACAGCCTCAACCAGGTGCTCAATATGGAAGCTTTGCGACAAAGCCCTATGAATCAGCTCAAGGCGAAACAGCCCCTACCAGCGCCCCAAAGCACCCTGAATATGCAACCAAAGAGGAAAGACGGAAAACCTTTAAAAGCTTCCCTCAAAACCTGGAACAAACACCTGATGAGCTCGTAGAAGCAGGCTTGTATCATTTAAATGAAGCCGATCATGTTCGATGTTTCCAGTGTGATGGAGGAATGAAAAACTGGGAGCAAGGCGATAACCCATGGATTGAGCATGCACGCTGGCATCCAAAATGTACCTTTGTAGAAGAGAAACTGGGTAAAACATTTATCGAAACAATACAACAGCTAAACGAAGAAGAAGTTAACCTGAAACAGGAGCTACCAGAAAATTCTACTCAGAATGAAAAATTTTCAGACATCCTTGAAGGCTATAGAAATACGGATCGATACAAAGCACTCAATCAGGGTTATTGTGACTCACAAGAAAGGCTCGATAAAGCTTATATCCACTGGCACTTCAAAAACCCTGAGTCAATAGGAAAGGCACCAGAATATGATAACATCATTGATATTTATGATGATATAACACCTGGAAGCGAAACTGAGCGATTAGTGAATCAGTCTTATATCACTTATCAACAGAAACTCGAGGGAGAAAAAACAAAGGCACAAAATGCTGAAGCGATTCACCGTCATAAACTCAACAATATCCGAACCAGAATGACAGAAGCACTTCTGACAGCAAAGCAGCGAATGGAAGAAAAAGAGAATGAGCAAAGAGTGAGAAACCAGGAAAAAGAAGATGAAGCGCTTGCTCGCCAACTTCAAGCTGAAGAATCCCAGGCTGCTCAGCAGCCTCATGAGGGCGGTGAAGAGCTTGCTCACCAATTTCAGCAGCTACAAGTTCAAGATGAAAACAGGGCAGCAGCGCCTTCTAGCAACGAACGTCAAAATAAAGCTGAACTAAGGGAGAAACATGAGCCACCTCCAGCTCAGGAGCAGCCCCAGGATACCACTGCACTTCAGGATGAGAATGAAAGGCTGAAAGAGGAGAAAATCTGCAAAATCTGCATGGATAGAGATATTAATATCGTCTTTACCCCGTGTGGGCACATGATTTCCTGCGAAACCTGCTCCGGTTCAGTAACAAAATGTCCAATTTGCAGAGCTCATATCAGAGAAAGGGTAAAAACCTTTCGAAGCTAATTGCTTTTGGCACCCTTCTGATAAAAGGGTGCCTGACGCTTTAACGTCATTACATCCCACTGGCAAACAAGTGCAGATCGTAGAAGAAAATACGACCACAGATTTCGCCCACCAGCACCATCAGGGTAGCACCACCCACCAGGCCAACGGAGGTGTTGTTGCCACGGGTAGCCGAGACAACCCAGGCACCCAGTCCGGCAAACAGCAGGGCCAGACGTGCCAGCAGCAGTTGACCGTGGTAGTCCATTAGGCCCAGAGGATTGGCTGGCAGATCCACCTGGCCCAGCCAGAACAGGAACAGAGGGAATCCCACCATGACCACACCCAGTGCCATCAGAGCCAGGGTCGCCAGCGCCCGGTCAGCACTTTTCTGGTAGCTGCCCAGGTGGTCGGACTGACTTCTCAGCAATAGGGCTGCTGCCGGAATACCCAGCACAAAAGCAGGCATCACAAACTGGAAAACGGTCCAGCCGCTGTTCCAGGCAGGCACGGTATCCAGGGTGTAAACATTGGCAATGGCCAACAGCAGCAGTACACCCAGCGCCATAGCCGCCGCCAGCACCAGCTTCTGTAGTGCCGGCAGAATACCCATCAGGGACATGGCTGTGTAAACAAACACCGCCCCACCAAACAGGCTGGTCACCAGAATCTCAACACTCAGGGGGGAGAAGTGCTCAAGCCCGAACATCACATTGATGGCCCGCAGAGGCTGGCCCAAATGGGTCATGGCGGCCGCACCGGCGATGCTCAGCAGAACCAGCACAGGAACCAGGAGTCGGCTCAGTACCGGCTGGCGTCGCTCATCACGGTTGAACATCAACAGACAGGCCAGAACCAGAAACAGCCCAACCGTTCCCTGGGCAATCACGGTAAAGAAGACCAGTGGCAATTCGTGCATGATTACACCTCCCGTACGTTCAGAATACGCCCGGTGCGGTCACCGGAAGGTTTTGCATGGCCATTGGCCTTGACCACCAGGGATGGTACGGTCAGGGATGGATCCGGCAGGGGAGCGATGTCGGCCTTGTTGCCATACTTCTCCCGGAGTTCATCAATAGGGCCGAAGTCCAGGGCACGCAATGGGCAGGACTCAATGCAGATGGGCTTCTTGCCCGCCTCTACCCGGTCATAGCAGCCATCGCATTTGGTCATTACTTTCTTTTCAGCATTAAACTGGGGCGCACCATAAGGGCAGGCCATTTCGCAGTAGCGGCAACCCACACAAACATCGCCGTCTACCACAACCAGCCCATCCTGCTCACGCTTGTGCATGGCCCCTGTAGGGCAGGCCTTGGTACAGGCAGGCTTGGCACAATGGTTACAGCTGATGGAAACGTGATAGGCAAACACGTTCTGGTGATAAGTGCCGTCGTCGTTCTGCACCCAGTTGCCACCACCGTATTCATAAATGCGACGCCAGTTCACGCCGACGTCCAGATCATTCTCATCTTTGCACGACAGCTCACAGGTTTTGCAACCTGTGCATTTGGCCGTGTCCACATAAAATCCAAGTTGAGTCATCGAATCTTACTTCCTTTAGACTTTGGCAATTTCCACCAGGTTGCTGTGCTGTGGGTTGGCTTTGGCCAGAGGCGAAGGCCGCTGCGTGGTCAATGTGTTCATACAGGCACCACGGTCAATACCTTTACGGTCAGGGGCATACCAGCTGCCCTGGCCCATGGCCACCACGCCGGGCATGATCCTTTCAGTCACCTTGGCCTGCACCCGGATTTCTCCCCGGTCATTCCAGACCTTGAGCATGTCGCCGTCTTTGATCTCCCTTTTTTCTGCATCCATCGGGTTTATCCAGACTTCCTGACGACAGGCGTCCTTAATGACATCTACATTGCCATAAGTAGAGTGCGCCCTGGCTTTATAGTGAAAGCCAAACATCTGCAGGGGATATTGGGTGGTTTCCGGAGACTCGTGCCCTTCCCAGGAAGGCACATACTCTGGCAAAGGACGGATCGACTCATCTTCACGAAGCTTCCAGGTAGCGGCAATCTCTGCCAGGCGCTCGGAATAGATCTCTATTTTCCCAGAAGGCGTGCTCAAGGGGTTGGCTTCTGGATCTTTCCGGAAGTCTTTATAAGCCACAATGGGCTCACCGGGGTTCTTCTGTTTGACCACCCCTTCCTTACGGAAAGTGTCAAAGTCTGGCAGCATGGGGTTGTTTTTACGGGCCTCGGCATAAATATGTCGCAGCCAGGCTTCCTGGTCCCGCCCTTCAGTGAACGCCTGCTCAACACCCAGGCGCTGGGCAATTCCAGTGCACATGTCGTAAATTGAACGACATTCATACATTGGGCTGACCGCGGTATCACAGAAAATGGCATAGCCCATGTTGCCGGCACTGCCATTGGGAGCAAAGTCCGGCTGCTCTGCAGCAGTCAGGTCGGGTAGCAGGATATCCGCATAACGGGCACTGGCCGTCATATGGTTATCGATCACCACAATCATTTCGCACTGGGAGTCATCCTGCAGGATCTCGTGGGTACGGTTGGTGTCAGAGTGCTGGTTGATAATGCAGTTGCCTGCATAGTTCCAGATAAACTTGATGGGCTGGCTGAGTCGCTCTGCCCCGCGGATACCATCGGTCTTATCCGTCATTTCCTCATGGCGGTAAATGGCATCGGTCCAGAGGAACATGGGAATGGCGGTTTTTACCGGGTTGGTCAGAGTCGGGAATTTTGCAAAAGGCATGGAGTAACCCGCCTCTCTTGCTCCGGTGCCACCTCCGGCAAGGCCGACATTACCGGTCATTACGGCCAGCATTGCCACCGCACGACAGGCCTGCTCGCCGGTGGTGGTTCTCTGCAGTCCCCATCCTTGCATCACATTACAGGGTTTGGTGGAAGCAATTTCCCGTGCCAGACGAATGATGGTTTTGGCGGGTACTGAGGTGATTCTGGCTGCCCATTCGGGGGTTTTCTCAACCCCATCGGGGCCCTGGCCAAGAATATAAGATTTCCAGGAAGAGCCTCTGGGCGCACTGGCGGGTAGTGAGTCTTCATCGTAACCCACGGTGTAACGGCTGAGGAAGTCGCTGTCCACCAGGTTCTCAGTAATCATCACCCAGGCCATACCGGCAACCAGGGCCGCATCGGTACCAGGGCGGACTGGAACCCACTCATCGTTTTCCCCAAGAGCCGTATCAGTCAACCGTGGATCAAAAGAAATCATCCGGGCATTGCTGCGCTTGCGG
Organism: Endozoicomonas sp. Z74; assembly: GCF_057680865.1. Taxonomy (NCBI): domain Bacteria; kingdom Pseudomonadati; phylum Pseudomonadota; class Gammaproteobacteria; order Oceanospirillales; family Endozoicomonadaceae; genus Endozoicomonas; species Endozoicomonas sp. Z74. Next base: position 8,227 of record NZ_JBLYZI010000001.1, on the reverse strand, counting down.
GCTTCTGCCAGGTGATAAACGACACCACCACCACTCATACGGGTTTCAGCGGGGTTGTTGCCAAAGTTAACAATCAGTTTGGTATTGGCAATGTCAGAAATGCAGTTGTTTTTGTTGGCTCCAAACAGGTAAGGCATCCCAATGGCAATCTGGGCCGTGCTGTAAGTACCATAGTGATTCAGATAGCCACCCCAGCAGTTCATCAGCCGGGCAATAGGGCTGGCAGCGGGAGGCCAGGATTTGGAAACAGTGCCCCCCAGGGTACCGGTGGCGTAGTTCAGATAGATGGCCTCGTTGCCATATTCTTTTTTAATGCGCTTGAGGTTGTTTGCAATGGTGTCCAGGGCTTCATCCCAGCTGATGCGCTCAAAGCGCCCCTCGCCCCGTTTACCAACCCGCTTCATTGGGTATTTCAGTCGATCAGGATTGTAAACACGCCGACGGAAAGAGCGGCCACGGAGGCAGGCACGAACCTGATGATCCCCATAAATATCCTGGCCGGTATTGTCGGTTTCGGTGTACAAAATGACATCGTCTTTTACCTGATGCCGCAGGACGCAACGGGAACCGCAGTTTACCGTGCAGGAAGACCATACTGACTTGATTTCGTCACTGCCCTCGGAAGCGCTGGGCTGCTCCTTTGCAGCCATGGCCTTTAACGGCAGGGCATTTCCGGCAACCACAGCAGCACTACCCGCTGCGGTCCCCCATTTCATAAACGTTCTTCTTTTGACAGAAGACAGCAAAGCGCTATCCAGAAGCTTTTTCATCGACGATCCCAGTAGAAATCCTGTGAACGGTCATAAGCGGAGAGCGGCCACCACCACAACCAGGAAAATGGCAAATCTGCCAGACAGCAGAGCCAGGTGCCTCCCATCCCTGAGTTTCATAACCACACGAAGGGCTTTAAGGGCGCGAATAATAAAAGATCAGAAATCCATCAACGCCTGACTGAAGTCAATGAAAGCGTTGATTTGCTGCATCTCCCTACGTCAATAAGAACTTGTCATACAAGATGAAATTCAGGGAGACAGGAGATAGCTTTATCCAGCCCTCTGATTTACCTGAGAAACTGGCCTAAGCCCGAGGAACGACTACTATTCAAGGTATTTTGATGGCGGCATTTCCAGAGTAAGAAGGTTCACTGCCATGAGTAACCGTCACTTTTTTTTGCCTCTCATCCTTGCCTGTGTTGCTGTTTTGGTTTCAGTCCATTGTCCTGCCAGGGTTGAGTGGGTGGAGCTTGGCTCTGCCAGAGCCACCCTCAGTGGGGAAAAAGTCATTATTTACCCTGCTTCCAGTGCCACTTACGAGAAAGTGCGCTTCCATGTAACGGATGGCAACATCAGTATACGCAACGCCAGAATTTATTTTGACAAGGGAAGGGTAGTGAACTTCAGCATTCAAAAAATGATACGAGGGGATCACGATGGTACAGGGGGCGGCAACTCACGCTCTCTACACCTGACCGGCCGCCAGCAGAGTTCCATAAAAAAAGTGGAGATTTTCTACAGCCTTGAGCATCTGTTTAACCCAGCCAGAGACGCAAGAATCTATCTGATGGGCATCCCCGGCCGAACTGGCAGCTGACTACCAGTGCCAGACTTGTTGATAGTTGTCCAGACAAGCTGCCAATTCTACGCGACTGATCCTGCTGACCCCTTCCACAGTAGCCCCCTCCTCAATCCCTCTCTCAGACAGATCTTCCGACAGAACAAAAACCCGACATCCTTTTTCCATCAGATCGAGAACATCTCCAGCCAGATCCGGTGGTTGGTTCTGGGGAAGGCCTCCAATGTTTAATCCTGTAGCATCCTGCGCCATCACTGCATAGTTCACCGCACTTCCCTGCAATACCACATCCAGTTCCGCACCAGCGCCTTTCAGGGCATGGCTCAACCAGACGACAGTATCATCCTGCTCTTCCAGTGTGGCACGATAGGCGGTTTCAATAATATTTAATATTCTCACGGGCGCTTTCTCCACAAACGTTTTCTCCTGCAGGGACTCCTGCCAGAGATCAGCGAGTCGGAATCACCAATGTGTTATCTGACTCACAGGCAAACCTCAGAAAATCAGAAGGGCTACCCCTGTTAACTCCGTCAATACTTTCATCCATCCCCCGCTCATCCACACAGAGCCCGCAATTCACCCACTCCAGCCTTCCACCGTTTTCAGTCACCAATGACTGAAGCCCTTTAATCCATTTTCTGGGCAGGGGGTGATCTTCGTCTTCAATATCCCGACCGTGCACCGCATTGGCATGGGGCCTCTGTTTTGAAAAAGGCAGGCCAACAGCCCCTTCATAGGCAAACACCTTCAGGTGGTAACCCCTTCTTGCGGCAATATCGAGTAAACGAAAGGCAGTGGCGGTTCTGGCACTTTCAAAGGGAGCGTCCATCAATGCAAACGTCAGCACTTTCCTTTTGCCCTGGACTGGATTTTCTGACATCACAAACCCTCTTTCATTTTGGGAGAGATATCACCTCTCACGGAAACACCTCAGAGCTGTTACTAGTTCCAGAGTACCTTGCTGCCTGAAGCCAGCTGATCAACAACGATGTCCAGAGGAGACTCTGTCACCCCCTCCGCAAGGCTATCTGAACTGATCCCCCTCTCCCGAAGAGAAAAATCATCCACCAGTAACTCAACACCACAGCCGGACAGCTTCTTAAGGCTTTCAGCCACTGCCGGACAGCGGCGGGTCATAAAAACGGCGTTCTGCACCAGAAACAGAATGACATCATGACCTTTCCCTGCCAGTTCGCAGGCAAGATCATGAAAATAGCGACAGTTACTGTCAAAAGGGTCACGGGAGTCAATCAGCAGGTAACCGGACATATCACTCTTTCCCCATGCTTTTCCCATCCCCAGCCCTGCCAACAACCCATCATTCTGTTCAATGAAAGGTTTTCAATGGAGGATCGCGTAAGGGATATGAATGTTTACAAATCAGGTTGTGCAGCAAACCGTCAGGGAAGGATAGTTAAGCGAAGAGCGTTCTGCTCAATCATTTTCAATGACTTTTTCAAGAACAGGAATTAAAACCGGCGGCTCTTGATGCCCAGCACCTTACCCATGCCTTCCCGGCACAGGGCCAGTTCCAGAGAGCTGCGAATCACCTGGGGGTTATCGTGTTTCATCAGGTCAGACAGGATTTTTTTTGCACCGTCCATGGTAATACGACGAAGTACCCATTTCACTTTCAGCAGATTGACCGCACTCATGGACAGCATATCAAAGCCCATGGCCATCAACAGAACTGCAGCGGCAGGATCACCGGCCATTTCACCGCAAATACCCACCGTTTTGCCTTCTCTGTGAGCATCGTCCACCACCCGCTGGAGGGCATGAAGAACCGCCGGATGGAATGAGTGATAGAGATCAGAAACCCTGGGATTGTTGCGGTCAACAGCCAACAGATACTGCACAAGATCATTGGAGCCTATGGAGAGAAAATCCACTCTCTGTGCCAGATCCTTGACCATATAAACCGCAGCGGGCACCTCCACCATAACCCCTACCGGGGGCATTACCACCGGAAGGCCTTCGCTCAGCACTTCTGCGTGGGCCCGGTGGATCAGGTGCAAAGCCTCTTCCACTTCAAATACGCTGGAAATCATGGGCAGCATAATGCGCAGATTATCCAGCCCGACACTGGCCTTAAGCATCGCCCGGACCTGTACCAGGAAAATTTCAGGGTGGTCCAGCGTCACCCGTATTCCTCGCCAGCCAAGAAAAGGGTTGTCTTCCTTGATGGGGAAATAGGTCAGGGATTTATCCCCACCAATATCCAGGGTTCTCATGGTCACGGGCCTGGGTGCAAACGCTTCCAGTTGCTGGCGGTAAATGGTTTCCTGTTCCGATTCACTGGGAAAACGGTCCCGGATCATGAAAGGAACCTCAGTGCGATAAAGACCCACCCCCTCAGCGCCTCTGTCCAGGGAACGAACCGCGTCGGTCATCAGCCCGGTATTGACCCAGAGGGGAATCCGGTAGTTATCCGGTGTGATACAGGGCAACTCACTGATGGCCTCCAGGCCTTCACTGAACTCCTGCTCCTCTTCGACAACGGCCGTGTAGTAATCCAGCAGCTCCTGAGTAGGCGAGGAATACACCAGCCCAAGGTTGCCATCCACAATCAGCGTTTTTCCGGACAGTTTTTGAAAAGGAAGGTCAACGGCTCCCATCACCGTTGGAATACCGAGCGCCCTGGCCAGAATCGCTACGTGGGAGTTGCTGGAGCCCTGAACCGAGACCAGACCGGCCAGGGCGTTATGGGGAACCTCCCCCAGCATCACAGGTGACAGCTCCTCACTGATCAGAATGGTATTTTCCGGGTAATCCACTTCACTGTGACTGCTCTTCTGAAGATAGGAAAGCACCCTCCGCCCCAGGTCCCGGACATCCGATGCCCGCTCCCGGAGATAGGCATCATCCATCATTTCAAAGTGACAGATATGCTCATCAATCACTTGCCTGAGAGCACCCTGAGCCCAGAGACCTTTCTCAATTCTTTCCCGGATTTCCTGACCCAGGGCCTGATCGTCCAGCATGCGAAGATAGACATCAAACAACGCCTGCTCTTCTGCGGGAAGACGTCCTGATAATTTCGCAGCGGTCTGCTTCAAATCCACCCGCACCGAGTCCAGCGCCTGCTCGAGCAACTCCAGCTCTTTACCAATATCCTTGCATTCACGATCAGGAACAGACCCAAGATCCGCCGGCGGCGCCACCACAACCGCTTCTCCTATAGCAACGCCAGTAGCACCGGCACTGCCCTGAAAGCGGGCGATTTTTAACGGCCGATGGCCTCCTGAAACATTGAGGGAACCGGTTGCCTCAGCATGAGCAATGACACCCGCCAGCTGGGCTGACATGGTGACCAGAAACGCTTCCTCATGCTCATCAAAACGGCGGCGATCTTCCTGCTGAACCACCAGAACCCCAAGGGTATTGCGGTGGTGAATAATAGGAACCCCAAGAAAAGAGTGGTAACGCTCCTCACCGGTTTCCTGAATGTACCGATATTTCGGGTGAGCGGCGGCATCTTCAAGATTAATAGGCTCTTCCCGCAGGCCAACCTGACCCACCAGGCCTTCAGAATGAGAGAGTCTGACCTGCCCCACGGCTCCGGGATTAAGCCCCTCAGAAGCCATCAGAGTGTAAGTGGAATTTTCCGGATCAAAGAGGTAAACCGAGCAGACTTCAGTGCGCATGGCACCCCGCACCCGCCGCACAATAATATCCAGTGCAGCCTGGAGGTCCGAGGCCGAACTGACTTCCTGAACAATTGTGCGCAGGGTGTTCAACATGTCTGTCACATACCCTCTGGTTTCAGGCCCGGAATAACCGAGCCCCCTGGCCTGTCACAGAGTTCCAGGCCGTTTCTGCATTGTTATCCATTAGCCTGCAGTTTTCCTACCCTTGGCACAAGTTCTTTCAGAGCCCGGCGATAGACTTCACGCTTGAATGAAACTACCTGACCCAGTGGGTACCAGTAACTCACCCAGCGCCACCCATCAAACTCCGGTGAAGGAGTATGGTCAACCCTGATACGGTCATCACTGCTTTGCAGCTGCAGAAGAAACCATTTCTGCTTCTGCCCGATGCACAGCGGATGCTGATCTCTGCGGATCAGCCTCCGGGGCAGACGATAGCGAAGCCAGCCACGGGTGCACCCAAGGATATCGACATCTTCCGGCTGAAGACCGATTTCCTCATAGAGCTCCCTGTACATAGCTTCTTCTGGCGTTTCCCCGTCATTAATACCACCCTGAGGAAACTGCCAGGCATCCTGCCTGATCCGCCGCGCCCACAATACCTGACCGTGATGATTTGCAAGGATAATGCCTACATTTGGCCTGAACCCATCTAAGTCAATCACGTATATGGCTACCTTAGGAGCCACCTTGAAAAATTGCGAATGTCAAAGCAGGGCAAACCACCATGAACAAAACACACAGCTCACCCCACACCATGGAAATGGCAATATCGTCATGGTAACAAAGCATCTCCCCCATTTCCGGGGGAAGCCCTGTCTTTCCGGCAGCATTCTTCCGATAAAAACACCGTTAAACCGCTTCAGGAGACAACACTGACAGGCGCAACCACTTCTTGGCAGCTTCATAAACTAATTCTTGTAATGCATTGTTTCATAAACGGGGGCAGCACAGCAAACAGGACGAAGCGGCTACTGCCAGTCTCTCCCGGGAGATTGGCAACCCGTCCTGCGAAACAAAACGGTAACCGGAAAAGTATTACAATCAAGCTGGCAGATAATCCTGTTATCCGCCAGAATAGCCGACTAAAGCGGGATCCTATGACTGGATAACGGGCGCATCCTGCTGAGTTAGCAGACTTTCCGGGATGCCTTCCAATAAAGAGAAGAGAAACAAAGAGGGGGAAACCCGTGGCGCTTGCAATCTTCGACCTGGATAATACCCTGATCGCCGGTGACAGCGATTATCTCTGGGGTGAGTTCATGGCCGCCAACGGCCTTGTTAATGAACAGAAGTACCGGGAAGGCAACGACTACTTTTACCAGCAGTATGAGCAGGGCACCCTGGATATTCATGAATACCTGGACTTCTGCCTGGAGCCACTGACCCGGTTCTCACTGGAAGAACTGAAGGAATGGCATGATCGCTTCATGTCAGAATCCATCCGCCCGATTATGCTGGAAAAAGCCCATGAACGGATTGCCCAGCACCGGAAAAAAGGCGACCACATCATGATCATCACCGCCACCAGCCGCTTTGTAACCGAGCCCATCGCCCGGGAGCTCCAGGTAGATACTCTGCTGGCCATTGAACCGGAAATCCGCGACAGCCGGTATACCGGCGCTATTGTTGGCACTCCTACCTACCAGGAAGGAAAGGTGATCCGTTTGCAACAGTGGCTTGAGGAAAACCCGGCTCACTCCCTCAAGGGGAGCCATTTCTACAGCGACTCCCAAAACGACCTGCCTCTGCTTCAACAGGTTGACCACCCAGTGGCAGTGGATCCGGACCCGGAACTTGAGAAGGCGGCCCTGAATAATGGCTGGCCGGTGATCAGTTTTCGATAAGAAGCATTCAAGGTATCCCTGCCTGAGGCAGGGGTACCTCAAAAAGAAAAGACGGTTCCACTTCTCCCACCAAAGGCAGACCTCTTTTAATGTTGTGTGCTGGAATATTCGTGATGTGGCAGAATACCCGGTAACTGTTCAATACTTGCCGAAAAAACCTGAGATTCAGATACTCTTTGGAATGGGTGCTGAACCTGTGGGCGCTGTTCGAGCAGCAGAATGCTCTGGCATTTTTTCCGTAAAAGCCTTCAGCTTTGAATGATATTCCTTACCTTTCCATCTGGATTTAGCTGCCTGGCTAGCATTGGTCACTTTCCTCCGGATTTCAAGAAACTCTTTCCACTCTTCATAATTTAAACAGCTACCTTCAATGATTTCTGGTTTACTTCTGCGGATGCGCTTACCATTTAAATGGACTATAAACTCAGCAATCCTTCTGTTAGACAACTTTATATTTTCCCCCTCTTCTCTATAGCAAGGGACTCTTTTCTCAACATCATCTACAGATAGAGCATTATTATCCGGCATGGATTCCAAAACCATCTTCAGTTGATCCCCCGCTTCTTCTTCAAGTTTGCTTATCTCTATTTTTCTGTTATCCCTACTATTCTGAGCTGAAGTTCGATTACTCTGCATTCTGCGCTTCCGCTTTTGTTCATCGGTCATTCCCTTCAATCGCTTTCGGGTTTGTTTACTCTGAGGCTCAACACAACCCAACTCCGGTATATCCGTACTGGCCGGGTCAGAGCCATCTATAGCCGACATTTCAATTTCCCTTGACGGGTATAGAGTCCACAGAGGCTTTATTCCCATACCTGATATCAAAACAGACCTTGGATTTTTATCCACAGAATGAGAGGTCTCACCCTTACCATCAGGGCAAAAACATGATCACCAATTGAACAGCGCCATCAAGAAACAGCCTGTATAATCAGGGTTTTTCCTGTCTTTCGATGTCTGCAAAAGCCCTGTTTTCCAAATTCTCCTCGCTCACTGATAAGCGAGACCCTAAAAAAACCACACATGTACTGGCTGAGGTTATGTTCATGTCTGTTTGTGCCATTCTTTGCGGTGCCGACGACTGGAACAGCATTCGCCTGTTTGCTGAACATAAAGAGGGTTGGTTTCGTAAACACTTGACGCTACCCGGTGGAATTC